>NZ_JACMZT010000010.1:0-181566 GCF_017349615.1 Pseudomonas sp. GW531-T4 | reverse complement strand
CCTACAAGTCAATGTGTTCTGTAGGAGCGGCCGGTCGACGCTCGATTGCCCGTGATAAGGCCGAAGGGGCTGGCGCCGGGTTTCGCGAAACTCAGTTGTACTCGTCGCCCACCGGATAGCGGCTGGCGTTGAGGCTTTCCTTGATCTTGCGCAGGTGCGGCTGGAAGTCCACGCCGCGGCGCAGGGTCATGCCGGTGGCGAGGACGTCGAGCACGGTGAGCTGGATGATTCGCGAGGTCATCGGCATGTAGATGTCGGTGTCTTCCGGCAGCGGGATGTTCAGGCTCAGGGTGCTGGCCTTGGCCAGCGGCGAGCCGGCGGCGGTCAGGCCGAGTACCGAGGCGCCGTTTTCCCGGGCGATGCGCGCCACTTCCACCAGCTCGCGGGTGCGCCCGGTGTAGGAGATGATCACGAACAGCTCGCCGGTGTGGGCCACCGAGGCGATCATCCGCTGCATCAGTACATCGGCGTGGGCGGTCACCGCCAGGTTGAAGCGGAAGAACTTGTGCTGGGCATCGAGGGCCACCGGGGCCGAGGCGCCGAGACCGAAGAAGTGGATCTGCCGGGCCTGGATCAACAGGTCGACGGCACGGCTGATCAGGTTCGGGTCCAGGGCCTGGCAGGCGCTGTCCAGCGAGGCGATGGCGCTGCCGAAGATTTTCTGGGTGTAGGCTTCGGGGTTGTCGTCGGCTTCCACTGCGCGGCTGACGTAGGCCGCGCCGCTGGCCAGGCTCTGGGCCAGTTGCAGCTTGAGTTCGGGGTAGCCGCTGACACCGAACGAGCGGCAGAAACGGTTGACCGTCGGCTCGCTGACCGAAGCGGCCTGGGCGAGGGCGGCAATACTGAAGCGGGTCGCCTGCTGTGGGTTGAGCAGGATGACTTCGGCGACTTTACGTTCCGCCTTGTTCAATTCTTCAAGGCGATTCTGGATCTGTTCCAGAAGATTTCGCACGCGGTCCATTAGGGTTTTCCTGGTTCGGCAATGCAAAGGAAGCCGGTCTTAACCGGTCTTTGGCGGTGGCCTATCCTACTGATGGCTCCGACGGACCACCACTTCGAATCTGTATTTTGCTAAAATGTTGTGGTTATTACTACATTTTCCCTTGAGTGATGCCTTGAAAAAAGGTATTTGTAGCTTAACTTGATAAAAGAACAAACATCATGCCTTCGATAACGGTTGAACCGTGCACCTTCGCCTTGTTCGGCGCGCTGGGCGATCTGGCGCTTCGCAAATTGTTTCCTGCCCTCTACCAGCTCGATGGCGCCGGCCTGCTGCATGACGACACGCGCATTCTGGCCCTGGCCCGCGAGCCGGGCAGCGACCAGCAGCACCTGTCTTTCATTGAAGCGCAATTGCGCAAGTATGTAGGTGCCAAGGAGATAGACCCTGCGGTGCTGGAGCGCTTCCTGGCGCGCCTGACCTACCTGCACGTGGACTTCCTCAAGGCCGAGGATTACCTGGCCCTGGCCGAGCTGGCCGGGCGCGAGCAGCGCCTGATCGCCTATTTCGCCACGCCGGCGGCGGTGTACGGGGCGATCTGCGAGAACCTGTCGAAGGCCGGGCTGGCCGAAAACACCCGCGTGGTGCTGGAAAAGCCCATCGGCTCGGACCTGGAATCGTCGCGCAAGGTCAACGACGCGGTGGCGCAGTTCTTCCCGGAGAACCGCATCTATCGCATCGACCACTACCTGGGCAAGGAGACGGTGCAGAACCTGATCGCCCTGCGTTTCGCCAACAGCCTGTTCGAGACCCAGTGGAACCAGAACTACATCTCCCACGTGGAAATCACCGTGGCCGAGAAGGTCGGGATCGAAGGCCGCTGGGGCTACTTCGACAAGGCCGGCCAGCTGCGGGACATGATCCAGAACCACCTGCTGCAACTGCTCTGCCTGATTGCCATGGACCCGCCCGCCGACCTCTCGGCCGACAGCATCCGTGACGAGAAGGTCAAGGTGCTCAAGGCCCTGGCGCCGATCAGCCCGGAAGGCCTGACCACCCAGGTGGTGCGTGGCCAGTACATCGCCGGGCACAGCGAAGGCAAGGCCGTGCCGGGGTACCTGGAGGAAGAGAATTCCAACACCCAGAGCGACACCGAGACCTTCGTCGCCCTGCGGGCCGACATCCGCAACTGGCGCTGGGCCGGGGTGCCGTTCTACCTGCGTACCGGCAAGCGCATGCCGCAGAAGCTGTCGCAGATCGTCATCCACTTCAAGGAGCCGTCGCACTACATCTTCGCCCCCGAGCAGCGCCTGCAGATCAGCAACAAGCTGATCATCCGCCTGCAGCCGGACGAAGGTATCTCCCTGCGGGTGATGACCAAGGAACAAGGCCTGGACAAGGGCATGCAACTGCGCAGCGGCCCGTTGCAGCTGAATTTTTCCGACACCTATCGCAGCGCGCGGATCCCCGATGCCTACGAGCGCTTGTTGCTGGAAGTGATGCGTGGCAATCAGAACCTGTTTGTCCGCAAAGATGAAATCGAAGCCGCGTGGAAGTGGTGTGACCAGCTGATCGCCGGGTGGAAGAAATCCGGCGATGCGCCCAAGCCGTATGCGGCCGGGTCGTGGGGGCCGATGAGCTCCATCGCACTGATCACGCGGGACGGGAGGTCATGGTATGGCGATATCTAAATTGAAACTGCCCGCGGGCGTACACGCCCACGAGTTCCATAGCCCGGCGCTGTTGGCCGAAGGCCTGGCGCTGAAGGTGGCCGGGCAACTGAGCCAGGCGATCCAGGTTCGCGGCGAAGCCACCCTGGTGGTGTCCGGCGGGCGCAGCCCGGTGGCGTTTTTCCAGCACCTGGCCAAGCAGCACCTGGACTGGTCCAAGGTCCTGGTTACCCTGGCGGACGAGCGCTGGGTACCGGTGGAGCATGCCGACAGCAACGCCGGCCTGCTCAAGCGCTACCTGCTGCAAGGGGCGGCGGCCAAGGCGAAGTTCCTCAGCCTGTACAACGCCGCGGCGAACCTTGAGCAGGCCGCGGAGCAAGCCGATCGTCTGCTGGCCGAGTTGTCGGCCATCGACGTGCTGATCCTGGGCATGGGCGACGACGGTCATACCGCCTCGCTGTTCCCCAACAGCCCGAACCTGGCCGAAGCCCTGCAGGCCGACGGTCAGCGGCGCTGCTGGCCGATGCTGGCGCCGAGCGTGCCGCATCAGCGCCTGAGCATGAGCCGCGCCTTGCTGGCTTCGGCCACCTACAGCGTGCTGTCGATTTCCGGTCAATCCAAATTGACCACCCTGAGTGCCGCACTGGCCGGTGACGATGTCGCCGCGATGCCGATTCGTGCCTTCCTGCAACCTCCGTTAGAGATTTACTGGTGCCCATGAGCCAAGGATCAGCCGCTATGACAAACCCACAACCGACCGTTTCCATGGCGGACAAAGTTGCCCTGATCGACAGCCTCTGCGCCAAGGCGCGGATTCTGCCGGTGATCACCATCGCCCGCGAACAGGACGTGCTGCCCCTGGCCGACGCCCTGGCCGCCGGTGGCCTGACCGCGCTGGAAGTGACCCTGCGTTCGCAGTTCGGCCTCAAGGCGATCCAGATCCTGCGCGAGCAGCGTCCGGAGTTGGTGACCGGCGCCGGCACCGTGCTCGATCGGCAGATGCTGGCCGCCGCCGAAGCCGCCGGTTCGCAGTTCATCGTCACCCCGGGCATTACCCGTGACCTGCTGGAAGCCAGCGTCGCCAGCCCGATCCCGCTGTTGCCGGGGATCAGCAATGCCTCCGGGATCATGGAGGGTTACAGCCTGGGCTATCGCCGCTTCAAGCTGTTCCCGGCGGAAGTCAGTGGCGGCGTGGCCGCGATCAAGGCCCTGGGCGGCCCGTTCGGCGAGGTGAAGTTCTGCCCGACCGGCGGTGTCGGCCCGGCCAATATCAAGAGCTACATGGCGTTGAAGAACGTGATGTGCGTTGGTGGTAGCTGGATGCTCGATCCCGAGTGGATCAAGAACGGCGACTGGGCGCGGATCCAGGAGTGCACGGCCGAGGCCCTGGCGCTGCTGGACTGACAGGTTTCCTGCTTTTTTCAAAGATTCGTTGGTGTGTTCTACGGCTTTACGGTGCGCTTGGTCGGTGCACCGTTTTTTTTTGCCTGGAGAAAAGTTGCCTGGCTATTGCCGGGTCTTCTGTAGGAGCGCAGCTTGCGCGCGATGACGCCGGGGCGGACAACGCGATCTGAATGGTCGCCACTGTCTGTAGCCGCTGCCGCAGGCTGCGATCGGCCGAAAGGCCGTAGCGTTCTCAGGATCGCAGAAGGTCCTTCGGACCTGTCGCAGCCTGCGGCAGCGGCTACAGGCTACTGGGCCGCCAGTTCAGTCAATGCCTCGACCAGCAACTGGATATCCGAGGCTGGCGTGGTAAAGCCCGGAGTCACGCGGATACAGGGCCCGCAACGCGAACCGCTGCGCGCCACGGTGAACAGGTTGTATTCCTGAAGCAGCCGTTCGGCCATCGCCTGCTGGTCCGGCTGGCGGGTGAAGCGAAACGAGGTGATGCCGCAATACAGCCGTGGATCGTCCGGGGTCATGACTTCAATCCCGGGCAACTCGCGCACCTGGCTCACCCACAGGTCGCGCAGGTAATTCAGGCGCGCGCCCTTGAGGGCCGAGCCGCCCATGCTGCGGTGTTCCTCGAACACCCGGGGCAAGGTCAGCCAGGCCGGAATGTTCGGCGTGCCATAAGGCGCCCGTGAGCGGATATCGTCCAGGGCATAACGTTGCTCGCCCATGTCCGGATCGATATCGGCCAGGCGTTGCGGGTCGATGTAGACAAACCCCAGGCTCAGCGGTGCGCCAATCCATTTCTGCAGGTTGTAGCCGGCGAACGCCACGCCGAGTTCGCTGAGCTGGAAATCGACCTGGGCCAGGGCGTGGGCGCCGTCGAGGATGACGTCGATTCCCCGTTCGCGGGCCTCCAGGGCAATGGCCTGGACTGGCAGCACCAGCCCGGTGCGGTGGGTTACGTGGGTCAGGGCCATCAGCTTCAGCCTTGGGTAGCGCTCGAAGGCCTCGCGGTAGCTGGCCAGCAGGCTGTCGAAACTCGCCGGGTGGGCGTGCTCGATCTCGATGACCTCGACCCCGCGATGGCGCGCCAGCCAGCGCATGGCGCCCTTGACGCTGTCGTATTCCAGGTCGCTGAACAGCACCTGGTCGCCCGGCTGCAGACGGTTGTAGTTGCGGATCAGCGACTGCAATGCCTCTGAAGCACTGCGGGTGAGGGCGATGGCCAGGCGGTCGACGCCGAGCAGTTCGGCCAATTGCTGTCGAATCTGCAAATTGCCGATCTGTTCGAAATGCTGGCGCACATGCACCGAGTTGCTGCGGTTCACGAAGTCGATCTGGCGCTGGTATTCCTCGACCACGGCGCGGCTCATGCGTCCGAAATAGCCGTTTTCCAGGTTGATCGGCCCGGGTTCGACGTCATAGCGCTGGGCGATGGCTAGCCAATAGTCTTCGTCGCGGGCGAGTTGGGCATTGCTGGGCATGGCGGGCTTCTTAATGACGGGGTTTGGGTTTGCCGTGTTTGGCGCGCAGCGGGTCCAGTAGATCGGAAAGGCCGTTGTGATCGATTTCCTGCATCAATGCCAACAGGCCGCCCAGTTCGCCGTGGGGGAAACCTTCGCGGGCGAACCAGTTCAGGTAGGGGCCGGGCAGGTCGGCGAGGATGCGGCCCTTGTACTTGCCGTAGGGCATTTCGCGGGTGACCAGAAGTTCAAGTTTTTCGGGATTCATGGCGGCTGTCTGTAGAGGTGACGAACACCTTGGAAAATACAGGCATTCTGCATGCAGGCCAAATGACAGATCATGCAAATAACGCGGATACAGAAAGCGGTAAAAAACTTAACTTTTTGAAAAGTAATGGAAAAATTTTCATTCCAGGGCTGGCACGCAGGGTGCAACACCTATCACAACTCCCTCAACCTGGAAGGAATGGAAAATGACTGGCATCAACAAAGAAGCGATTTCGATCCTCAACGACCTGATCGAAACCAGTAAGGACGGTCAGGAGGGGTTCAAGACCTGCGCAGAAGACATCAAGCATCCTGAGTTGAAAGCGCTGTTCGTCAAGCGCTCCGCCGATTGCGCCACCGCCGCGGCCGAATTGCAGGCCAGCGTACGTTCGTTGGGCGGCGATCCGGAAACCTCCACCAGCATCAGTGGCGACCTGCACCGCCGTTGGGTCGACCTCAAGTCCCTGGTGACCGGCAAGGATGAAGAAGCGGTGCTCAACGAGGCCGAGCGCGGTGAAGACCATGCGCTGAAAGCCTACAAAAACGCGCTGGAGAAAATCAGCAAACACAACCTGGTCGGCATCCGCGACCTGGTGGAGCGTCAGTACCATGGCGTACAGCGCAACCACGATCAGGTCAAAGCCCTGCGCAACCAGGCCCGTGCCCGTTCATAACGGGTCAAACCTGTCAAAAACGCCAGCCTGTCTGGCGTTTTTTTATGCCTGAAAATTAATACTGGACGACTGATAGTTAGCTAGCTAATAATTTGCGGGTGTCATTTCTCGCTTCAGTACATCTATCGTTGTTTTGTCCTTCCCAGGGTTCTTTCCGTGCGTATCACTTTGCAGGCGCTGTTCGCCCCCAATCTCCCGGCCGTGCAGTTCGCGATCAAGACCGTGCTCGGCGCCGGCCTGGCGCTGTGGCTGGCCATGCGCTGGGGGCTGCAGCAGCCGTCCTGGGCGCTGATGACGGCGATCATCGTTGCCCAGCCGCTGTCCGGGATGGTCCTGCAAAAGGGCATGGCACGGCTGGTGGGGACGTTGGTGGGCACCTGCATGTCGGTGCTGTTCATGGGGCTGTTCGCCCAGACGCCCTGGCTGTTCCTGCTGGCCCTGGCGCTGTGGCTGGGGCTGTGCACCGCCAGTTCGACCCTGCTGCGCAGCGCCTGGTCCTATTCGTTCGTGCTAGCCGGCTACACCGTGGCGATCATTGCCTTGCCAGCGATCTCCCACCCGTTGTCGATATTCGACCAGGCCGTGGCGCGTTGTACGGAAATTTCCCTGGGCATTATCTGCGCCACCGCCAGCAGTGCCTTGCTCTGGCCGATGCGGGTCGAGCGGCAGTTGACCGCCCAGGCGCGCAGCGCCTGGCAAAGCGGCATGCAGGCGGCGCGGGCGACCCTGGCCGGTGATGCCCTGGCGCGCAAGGGGCTGCTGGAAATCCTCGGGCGCATTGTCGCCGTGGACTCGCAGCGCGAACATGCCTGGTTCGAAGGCCCGCTGGGCCGGCAACGGGCGCGGGCGATCAGCGCCTTGAGCCAGAAGCTGCTGATGCTGCTGCGGATCTCCCGTTCGGTGCGCCGGCAATGGAAACAATTGGACCAGGCCGAGGCGGACCAGCTGGCACCCTGGATGGAACAGGTGCAGCAGGCCCTGGCGGCCATGGACAAGCCGACCTTGCAGGCGTTGCGGCCGCAGTTGCTGGACGCTTCCCACGACGCGGCCATCAGCTCGGCGCAAAGCTATTGCCTGGCCCGCTTCACCCTGTTGCTGGATACCGCCCTGGCCGCCGGCGCGGCGCTGCAGGCGGTGGAGGAGGGCACGGCGCCGGTCGAGCAGCCGGCGACCCTGAGCCCCCATCGCGATCTGTCGCTGGCGCTGTTGTTTGGCGCGCGCAGTGCCCTGGCCTTCCTCACTGTGGCCTGCTTCTGGCTGGCCACCGCCTGGCCGGCGGCCTCGGGGGCGATGCTGCTGACCTGTGTGGTGTGCGGCCTGTTCGCCAGTCGGGAAAACGGTGCGCAGATCGGCATGAGTTTCATGCGCGGCATCTTCCTGGCGATCCCGGTGGCCTTCGTGGTCGGGCAGATCCTGCTGCCGCAGTGGAGCAGTTTTGCCTTGCTGGCGATGGCCATGGGCGTGCCGCTGTTTTTCGGCGCGCTGGGCATGGCCAAACCCCAGATCGGCGCCACGGCCACCTCGTTCTGCCTGCACTTCGTGGTGCTGATTTCGCCGCAGAACCAGATGACGTTCGACGTCGCGAACTTCTTCAACAGCGCCCAGGCGATGGTGCTCGGCGTGGGCGCCGCGGTGCTGGCGTTTCACTTGTTGATCCTGCGCAACCCGGCCTGGCACGGGCGGCGCCTGCTGGCGGCGACCCTGCAGGATCTGGTGCGCCTGACCCGGCGCAACCTGCGCGGCGCGGAAAGCTGGTTCGGTGGGCGCATGGCCGATCGCCTGCTGCAACTGGCGCGGCACTACCCGGAATTGCCGGAGCAGGCGCGCAGCCGCTGGGACGATGGCCTGCTGGGCCTGGATATCGGCGACGAACTGATGCACCTGCGGTTGAGCCTGGCGGTGGCCCAGGTCCCCGCGGATGCCTCGCAGCGACGTTATTTCGAGTATCTGGAGCAGGTGCTGGAGCGCGGGCCGGGGGCCGGTCGTGGCGACGCGCTGGCCGACGCCAGCACCGCCTTGCTCGAGGCCCTGGACAGCCAACCGCCCAGCGACGCGTTGAAGCTGGCCCAGGGCGCGGTGGTGCAGTTGCAGAAGAGCTGGCGCACCTGGTGCCGGCAGCAGGAGGAAAACCATGGGGCTGCGTGAGTGGTCGCTGGGCGGAGTATTGCTCAGCCCGTTTCTGATTTATGTGGTGCTGGCGCTGGTGTTGACCGGGGCGTTGCGCATGCTGTTGCGCGCAACGCCGCTGGGACGCTGGATCTGGCACGAAGCACTGTTCGATGTGGCCTTGTACGTCTGTGTCCTGACGTTGGTCACTGTCGTACTCGGACCTTTATAAGGAGTTGTTCATGCGTGCTTCCGTACGTATCGCTTTTACCCTGTGCCTGGTGGCGGCGGCGCTGTTTGCCGGCTTTCACCTGTGGCAGTACTACATGCTCACGCCCTGGACCCGGGATGCGCGGATTCGCGCCGACGTGGTGATAGTCGCCCCCGACGTCTCGGGCTGGGTGCGTGAGCTCAAGGCCCATGACAACCAGGCGGTGAAGGCCGGCGACCTGTTGCTGAGCATCGACCGCGATCGCTTCGAGGCGGCGCTGGAAAAGGCCCAGGCGGTGGTGCAGACCCGCCAGCAGCAACTCAACCTGAAAGAGCGCGAAGCCAGCCGCCGGGCCAGCCTCGGCCCGCAGGCGATCAGCGCCGAACTGCGGGAAAACGCGCAGATCAATGCCGGGGTGGCCCGTGGCGAGCTGCGCCAGGCCCAGGCCGACGCCAAGGTCGCCGAACTCAACCTGGCGCGCAGCCAGGTCCGCGCGCCGCGCAGCGGGCACATCACCAACCTGCGCCTGGCCGAAGGCAACTATGTGAATGCCGGGCAATCGGTGATGGCGCTGATCGACGATTCGACCTTCTACGTGCAGGCCTATTTCGAGGAAACCAAACTGCCGCGGATCAAGGTCGGCGACCCGGTCAAGGTGTGGCTGATGAGCGCTGGGGAAGCCTTGCAGGGGCATGTGGAAAGCATCAGCCGCGGCATCACCGACCGCAATGCCACGCCGGACGGGCAATTGCTGGCCGAGGTGGAGCCGACGTTCAACTGGGTGCGCCTGGCGCAGCGGATTCCGGTGCGCATCAGGCTCGACAAGGTGCCCGAAGGCGTCAACCTGAGCGCCGGGATGACGGCGAGCGTGCAGGTGGAGGAGGGGAGTCGCTAATCCCGCCTGTAGCCGCTGCCGAGCCTGCGAGGCTGCGATCGGTTTGGGCGGCACTCCGACGTAGCAATCGCAAGCCTCGAGTCCCGGATCTGCCCGGGAAACGCAGTGGCTGATTTTGCGATTGCTACGCAATCGATCGCAGGCTGCGCCAGCGGCTACAGGGCGGCTTAGCCGATATTGATGGCCGGCAAGGTCGGCAGGGTAACGGTCTGTTGTTTGCGCGGGGCGAGGATTTCGGCTTCGCCGTCCACCACCAGCTCATCGCGCTGGTTGAACACACGGGTGGCGATACGCACACGGAACTTCGGCAGTTTTTCGAGGATCTCCAGGCGCACGGTCAGGGTGTCGCCGATCTTCACCGGCTTCTGGAAGCTCATCTTCTGGCCGATATAGATGGTGCCCGGCCCAGGCAGCTCGCAGGCCACCGCGGCGCTGATCAGCGCACCGCTGAACATGCCGTGGGCGATACGCTCCTTGAACATGCTGGCGGCAGCGAATTCGGCGTCCAGGTGCACCGGGTTGTGGTCGCCGGACATGGCGGCGAACAGCTGGATGTCACGCTCTTCCACGTGCTTGCTGTAGCTGGCGGTCTGGCCGACTTCGAGGGCTTCGTACGGGGTGTTGGTAACTTGGGTCATCTCTCTCAAGTCCTGTGCTGAGCGTTGATTGGCGTATTGATTGGAAACAGGGTCATTCAGTCTTCGGCGGTCGGCGATGCTGCAGGGCCTGGTCGAGCCAGGCCAGTACATCGGCCGTCACTTCGTCGCGGTTGCTTTCATTGAATAGTTCGTGCCGCGCCTGCGGGTAGATATTGAGCTGCAGGCACTGGCTGCCGGCCTCGCGCAAAGCACCGGCCAGATCCTTCAGACGTATGCCATTGCTCACCGGATCACATTCTCCGCCCAGTATCAGCAATGGCAGGCCCGGATCGATCTGGGCCAGGTTGGAGGCCTTGCTGATTTGCTGCAGGCCGCCCAGCAGGTCGATCCACAGCTGATTGCTGCAGCGAAAGCCGCAGAGCGGGTCGTGGGCGTATTTGTCGACTTCGTCGGGGTCGCGACTGAGCCAGTCGAAGGCCGTGCGGTTGGGCTTGAAGGCTTTGTTGAACGAGCCGAAGGACAGCCATTCGATCAACGCGCTGCGGCCCAGGGCGCCCTGGCGCCAGCGTTCGAAGCGGGCGATCTGGCGGGCGGCGCGGTACAGCGCCACCGGCTGGAAATTCGAGCCGCTGAGGATGGCCCCGTACAGGCTGGCGCTGTGGTGCAGCAGGTAGGCCTGGGCGATGTAGCTGCCCATGCTGTGGCCCAGCAGCACGATCGGGGTTCCCGGGTGCTGCTGGCCGATGTGCTGGTTGAGGCTGGCCAGGTCGCCGACCACCTTGCACCAGCCGTCATCGTCGGCGAAGTGCCCGAGTACCCCGTGCTCGGCGGTCTTGCCATGGCCGCGCAGGTCCAGCGCATAGACGCCGTAGCCTTCATTGCACAGCGCCTCAGCCAGCCTGGCGTAGCGCCCGCTGTGTTCGGCCATGCCGTGGGCCAGCAGGATCACGGCCTTGAGCGGGGCCGCCGGGAGCCACTGGTTCACGTAGAGCTGGCTGTGGTCGCTCGCGGTCAGCCAGAAAGAGTGGTGGATCATGGCGATTCCTTTGCACGGGGTCGTTGCATTGTATAGCTCATCGTCGCGGCCCCGTCCGATCTGCGCGCGCCATGGCGGCAAGATTCACGTTGTCAATGACGCCGCCGCCCGTATTTGCCCTATTCGCCATAGCTGCTAACGTCCGCAGAGCCCCGCCTTTCGTAGCGTCAGAGAAGCGGCCCGGACAGCTCAGGTAAAGAGGACAAGAACAATGCAGCCTGATTTCTGGAATGACAAACGCCCGGCCGGAGTGCCCGTCGATATCGACCTGGGTGCCTATAAGTCGGTGATCGAGGTGTTCGAGCGTTCCTGCAAGAAATTCGCCGACCGCCCGGCCTTCAGCAACATGGGCGTGACCCTGACCTACGCCGAGCTGGAGCGCTACAGCGCGGCCTTTGCCGGTTATCTACAGAGCAGCACCGACCTGGTGCCGGGCGATCGCATCGCGGTGCAGATGCCCAACGTCCTGCATTACCCGATCGCCGTGTTCGGCGCCCTGCGCGCCGGGCTGATCGTGGTCAACACCAACCCGCTGTACACCACCCGGGAAATGCGCCACCAGTTCAAGGATTCCGGGGCGCGGGCCCTGGTGTACATGAACCTGTTCGGGCAGAAGGTCGAGCAAGTGCTGCCCGAGACCGACATCCAGTTCCTGATCGAGGCGAAGATGGGCGACCTGATGCCGTCCGCCAAGGGCTGGCTGGTCAATACCCTGGTCGACAAGGTCAAGAAGATGGTGCCGGCCTATCGCTTGCCCCAGGCCGTGTCCTTCAAGAGCGCGCTGCGCCTGGGCCGTGGCCAGCCGATCAAGCCTTTGAACGCCCGCCTGGACGACGTCGCCGTGCTGCAATACACCGGCGGCACCACGGGGCTGGCCAAGGGCGCGATGCTGACCCACGGCAACCTGGTGGCCAACATGCAGCAGGCCCGTGCCTGCCTCGGGCAACTGGGGCCGGACGGTCATCCGCTGCTGCGCGAGGGCCAGGAGGTGATGATCGCGCCGCTGCCGCTGTACCACATCTATGCCTTCACCGCGAACTGCATGTGCATGATGGTCACCGGCAACCACAACGTGCTGATCACCAACCCGCGGGACATTGGCGGTTTCATCAAGGAGCTGAAAAAGTGGCGCTTCTCGGCGCTGCTGGGGCTGAACACGCTGTTCATGGCGCTGATGGATCATCCCGAGTTCAAGACCCTCGACTTCTCCAATCTCAAGCTCACCAACTCCGGGGGCACGGCGCTGGTCAAGGCCACCGCCGAGCGCTGGGCACAGTTGACCGGCTGCCGCATCACCGAAGGCTACGGCCTGACCGAAACCTCGCCCGTGGCCTGCACCAACCCTTACGGCGACCAGTCGCGCCTGGGCACCGTGGGACTGCCGGTGCCGGGCACGACCCTCAAGGTCATTGATGACCAGGGCGTCGAGCAGCCGCTGGGTGAGCGCGGCGAGCTGTGCATCAAGGGGCCGCAGATCATGAAGGGCTACTGGCAGAAGCCGGAAGCCACCGAGGAGGTGCTGGATGCCGAGGGCTGGTTCAAGTCCGGCGATATCGCAGTGATCGATCCGGATGGCTTCGTGCGCATCGTCGATCGCAAGAAGGACATGATCATCGTCTCGGGTTTCAACGTGTACCCCAACGAAATCGAGGACGTGGTGATGGCCCATCCGAAAGTCGCCAACTGCGCGGTGATCGGTGTGCCGGACGAGCGTTCGGGGGAGGCGGTGAAGCTGTTCGTGGTGGCCCGCGAGTCGGGGGTCAGCCTCGAAGAGCTGAAGGCCTACTGCAAGGAAAACTTCACTGGCTACAAGGTGCCGAAGCACATCGTGTTGCGTGAGTCGTTGCCGATGACGCCGGTAGGCAAGATCCTGCGTCGGGAGCTGCGCGACATCGCCTGATGTTTCACCGGATGTAACAGTCCCGCGCCAGGGCGCGACCATCGCGAGCAAGCCTCGCTTTTACCGGAACCCAGGGTTTCTGTAGGAGCGAAGCTTGCTCGCGATGCTTTTTGGGGGGCGCAAAAGCCCGTTCCAGAGCCCTGCATGGTTGTATAGAATTTTTACTCTAAAAATGACTATTGAATATTCTTGAGTCACTAAAGTGACTGTTTAGGCCGATTTTGGCTCTAGGCGACCTTTGGCAAAGCTGCTACTCTCGGCGCGCTTTGTGACTTCTCGGCCTATGTAGACAGCCAGACTCACCAACAATAGACATCAATAAAAAACACACACAAATAATAATCGCATCAAGTGCGCTGACGAATTCGCGTTGCTGAGGAGTGGGCTTCCATGATCCAAGACTTTTGGAAGGATAAGTACCCAGCTGGGATTGCTGCCGATATCAATCCAGACGAGTATCCGAATATTCAGGCGGTGTTGAAGCAGTCCTGCCAACGTTTTGCCGACAAACCGGCCTTTAGCAACCTCGGCAAGACACTCACCTACGGTGAGCTGTACGAACTGTCCGGTGCTTTTGCCGCGTACCTGCAACAGCATACCGATTTGCAACCCGGCGATCGAATCGCCGTGCAACTGCCCAACGTCCTGCAGTACCCGGTCGCAGTATTCGGCGCCATCCGCGCCGGCCTGATCGTGGTCAACACCAACCCGCTGTACACCGCGCGGGAAATGGAACACCAGTTCAACGACTCCGGCGCCAAGGCCCTGGTGTGCCTGGCCAACATGGCGCACCTGGCCGAAGCCGTAGTGCCCAAGACCAGCGTCAAGCATGTGATCGTCACCGAAGTGGCGGACCTGCTGCCACCGCTCAAGCGCCTGCTGATCAACAGCGTCATCAAGTACGTGAAGAAGATGGTGCCGGCCTATCACCTGCCCAAGGCCGTCAAGTTCAACGACGTGCTGAGCCAGGGCCATGGCCAGCCGGTCAAGGACGCCAACCCGGCCAGCAGCGATGTCGCCGTGCTGCAATACACCGGCGGCACCACCGGCGTGGCCAAGGGCGCGATGCTGACCCACCGCAACCTGGTGGCGAACATGCTGCAGTGCCGGGCGCTGATGGCCTCCAACCTCAATGAGGGTTGCGAGATCCTGATCACCCCGCTGCCGCTGTACCACATCTATGCCTTCACCTTTCATTGCATGGCGATGATGCTGAGCGGCAACCACAACATCCTGATCAGCAACCCGCGCGACCTGCCGGCGATGGTCAAGGAACTGTCGAAGTGGAAGTTCAGCGGCTTCGTCGGCCTCAACACCCTGTTCGTCGCCCTGTGCAACAACGAAGCCTTCCGCAAGCTGGACTTCTCGGCGCTGAAAGTCACCCTGTCCGGCGGCATGGCTCTGCAACTGGCGGCGGCCGAGCGGTGGAAGGAGGTGACCGGTTGCCCGATCTGCGAAGGTTACGGCATGACCGAAACCAGCCCGGTGGCCACCGTCAACCCGGGCCAGAATATCCAGATCGGCACCATCGGCATCCCGGTGCCGTCGACCCTGTGCCGGATCGTCGACGATGCCGGCAACGAGCTGCCCCTGGGCGAAGTCGGCGAGCTGTGCGTCAAGGGCCCGCAGGTAATGAAGGGCTACTGGCAGCGCCAGGACGCCACCGATGAAGTGATGAGCGACGGCTGGCTGAAGACTGGCGATATCGCGCTGATCCAGCCGGATGGCTATATCCGCATTGTCGATCGCAAGAAAGACATGATCCTGGTCTCCGGCTTCAACGTGTATCCGAACGAACTGGAAGACGTGCTGACGGCCCTGCCGGGCGTGTTGCAGTGCGCGGCGATCGGCGTGCCGGACGAGAAGTCGGGCGAGTCGATCAAGATCTTCATCGTCGCCAAGCCGGGCGTGACCCTGACCAAGGAACAGGTGATGGAGCACATGCGCGCCAACGTCACCGGCTACAAGGTGCCCAAGGCCGTCGAGTTCCGCGATGCGCTGCCGACCACCAACGTCGGCAAGATCCTGCGTCGCGAACTGCGCGACGAAGAGCTGAAGAAGCTGGGCGTGAAGAAGTAAAACGCCAGGCAAACAAAAAGCCCCGCATTCGCGGGGCTTTTTGTTGGGCGCTTGTGTAGCCGCTGCCGAAGGCTGCGATCGACCTCGCAGAGGGCGTCGTTTTTGCCGGCGCGGGAGGTCCTGCGGACCTTGCGCAGCCCGCGGCAGCGGCTACAGGTGGATCACTGCTGGAACTGCGCGAAGTTCACGCCGGTGCCGGCGGGGCGTACGTCCTTGAGGAAGGAGTCCTTGTCGGCGCTCAGCTCCAGGCTCAGGGCCGCCTTGCGCTTGCCGGCGTTGCGGACCACCAGGCCTTCGAGCTTTTCCCGCAGGAACACCGTCGGCACCTTCAGGTGCAGCAACTGGTCGGTGTTCGGGGTGTACAGCAGCAGGTGGACCCATTCGTACTGCCCGATGGCCAGGCGGCTGACCGGCAGATCGAACCACCAGATATTCCGGCTGCGGCTCAGTTCCGCGAAGTGGCAGTTGTTGACGCCCAGCACCGCACCGCCCAGTTCCTGGTTCCGGCGGGCGATGGCCAGCTTTTTATCGAGTTTCATAACATTCCTACGGGATTGGATCTTCAGCGCAGCGCCTGAATACGTTGCGCATTCTCGTGGGTTGGTCGCCAAACATAAAGCGCAACCTGCGTGCGGCGGGCAAATAAGGCGATGAAATACCCCGCTGAAAATAATTGAAACTCCGCGCGACGGCCTCGGGTCAACCTCAGGGCAGGACCCCAAACCCTCGATTGTTCTACGGAGAAATACCATGGGCAGCACAGCGGACAAGGCAAAAGGCCTGGCCAACGAGGCCGTTGGCAATATCAAGCAAGGTGTCGGCAAAGCGACCGATAACGATCGGTTGGAAACCGAAGGCAAGATTCAGGAAAAGAAAGGTGAAGCGCAGCAAGCCCTCGGCAAGGCCAAGGATGCGCTGAAAAAGACCATCGACAAGGCCTGATCCACCGGCTCGCACTGCACCACGACGGCCATCCGCGGATGGCCGTTTTTACATCGGCCATGGCACCAAATGAGACGAAACGGTTCAAAATCGCCAAACTAGGCTAGTTTGTTGTACAAAACGGCCCCTGAGTCGCCACCGACCCTGAATGCTTGCGGCGAAAGGAGACGCTATGTTCTTGCCGAATTTGAAAGGCCTGCCCCTGCATCGTGTGCTGGTGCGCACGGTCACTGAGTTCATCGACGATGAAATGTCGACCTATGCCTCGGCACTGGCCTATCAGATGCTGTTTTCGTTGTTCCCCTTCATTCTGTTCCTGATCGCCTTGATCGGTTTCCTGCACCTGCCGGACTTCTTCTCCTGGTTGCGCCTGCAATCGGAACTGGTGTTGCCGCCCCAGGCGCTGGAGCAGGTCAACCCGGTGATCGACCAGTTGCAGCAGTCCAAGGGCGGCCTGCTGTCGGTGGGTATCGTGATTGCCCTGTATACCGCCTCGGCCGGCGTGCGGCTGATGATGAGCGCGATGAACGCCGCTTATGACGTGGTCGAGAAGCGCCCGTTGTGGAAACGTTTTCCGCTGTCGATTTTCTACACCATCGGCATCGCCGGCATGCTCCTGGCGGCCGCGGCCCTGATGGTGCTCGGGCCGCAGGTGATGGGCTGGATCGCCTCGCAGGTCGGCCTGGAAGATTTCATCGTCACCGTCTGGACCATCCTGCGCTGGCCGGTGATCGTGATCCTGATGATGGTCGCCGTGGCGCTGATCTACTACGTGATGCCCGACGTGAAGCAGGAGTTCCGCTTCATCACCCCAGGCTCGGTGCTGGCGGTGGTGGTGTGGATCATCGCCTCGTTGGGCTTCGCGTTCTACGTGAAGACCTTTGCCAACTACAACGCCATGTATGGCAGTATCGGGGCGATCATCGTCCTGCTGCTGTACTTCTATATTTCCTCGGCGGTGCTGTTGCTGGGGGCCGAGATGAATGCGGCGATCGAGCACATGTCGTCCGACGGCAAGAACCCTGGAGAAAGGGTTCCCGGCGAGCACGACGAACCCAAACAACACGTATCGGGACTGGGCCGGGACCACTCGCTCAAGCCGACCACTGACGAAGTCTGATCATGATCCGTGAAATCCTCAAAATGGGCGACGAGCGCCTGCTGCGCATCGCGCCACCGGTGCCGCCCGAGATGTTCGACAGCCCCGAGCTGTGGCAACTGATCGATGACATGTTCCAGACCATGGAAAGCGTCGGCGGGGTCGGCCTGGCCGCGCCGCAGATCGGCGTCGACCTGCAACTGGTGATCTTCGGTTTCGAGCACAGCGAGCGTTACCCGCAAGCCGAGGCCGTGCCGCAGACCATCCTGATCAACCCGCTGATCACGCCCTTGAGCCCGGTGCTGGAAGAGGGCTGGGAAGGCTGCCTGTCGGTGCCGGGGCTGCGGGGCGCGGTCGAGCGCTATCAGCACATTCGCTACGAAGGCGTCGACCCCAAGGGCGAGCCGATCGTGCGGATCGCCTCGGGTTTCCATGCGCGGGTGGTGCAGCATGAATGCGATCACCTGATCGGCCGCCTGTACCCGTCGCGGATCAGCGACTTCAGCAAGTTCGGTTTTACCGAGGTGATGTTCCCCGACCTCGATCCCCACGCCGACGATTGAAGGATAAGGATCGCAGCCTGTCCGCAGGCTGCGATCCGCGCGGTTATTTCGCCGGTTTCACAAAGCGCAGCGTCATCCGGTCCGACTCGCCGATCGCCAGGTACTTGGCCTTGTCCTCGTTCCCCAGCTTGAGCGCTGGCGGCAGGGTCCAGACGCCTTGGGCGTAGTCCTTGGTGTCTTGCGGGTTGGCGTTGATCTCGCTTTGCCCCTCCAGCGCAAACCCGGCGTCGGTTGCCAGCTTCACCACGTAGGCAGTGGTCAGGTAGCCGCTGTGCTTGATGTCTTCCAGGGAGGCGCCGTCCTTGGCGCGATGGTCCACCACGCCCAGCACGCCCCCCGGTTTCAGCACCTTGAAGAACGCCTGGAACATCGCCGGCGCGGTGTCGGCCAGCACCCAGTTATGTACGTTGCGAAAGGTCAGCACGGCGTCAGCCGAACCGGCCGGGCCGAGCACCGGCGCCTTGGGGTCGAACTCGACGAACCGGGCCTTGGCATAGCGGGCCGGGTCGGCGCTGAATTTCTGCTTCAGGCTGTCCGCCGATTTCTGGAAATACTCGCCGCTGGACGGGGCCTGGAGGGCGGCGATGTACTGCCCGTGGTCCTTGAGCAGTGGCGCGAGGAGCTCGCTGTACCAGCCGCCACCGGGAGTGATCTCGATCAGCTTCTGGTCAGCCTTGAGGCCGAAGAACTGCAGGGTCTGCTGCGGATGGCGGTAACGGTCGCGGGCGCTGTTCTGCGGCGCTCGCCAGTCGCCGGCCAGGACCTTGGCGTATTGCTGGGGCGAGACCGCGGCGTCGGCGGCATGGGTGAATACGGGTAGCAGCAGGGCACTGAGGGAGACAGCCAGAAGCGTCGGTTTCATGGATCATCCTGATAGAGGCCGATTTGCCGCCGAGGCTAGCACGCGCTCCAGGGTCCGCGATCACACATTATCGCTGGTCGACCTAACCAAAGGATCTATGCCCATGGCGATCAGGCTCTTGCTCCTGCGATAACGCTCCAGGCGATCCGCCAGGGCCTGAGGCAGGGCGGGGGCCGTGGCAAAGCCCATGCGTTCGTACAGGGCTTGCAGGTCCGGGTGACAGAACAGCCACAGCGGCCCCGGCAGCTGCGCGCGTGCCCGTTCGACCAGCATTGCGGCAATGCCCTGGCCGCGATGGGCCGGGTCGACGAACAGCCCGGTCAGCCAGTGGCCCTGAGCTATGGGCGTGAGGCTCAGCCCGGCAATGATCGCTCCGCGTTTCGCCACCCAGGATTGCCCTTCGCCGGCGGCGCGCATCGGCGAATTGTGGGCGCGATAGAACTTGTTCAGCAGCGGTCGCAGGGTGTCGGCAAGCAGCAGGTATTCGGTGTCGGGCATGGGGTTTCGCAGGTGGGCCGGGGCGGTGGATTATAAAAGTACGGAGCGCTCGGGATAGGTGTATACCTGATGAACGATCCCCTGCGAGTGGAGTGTGCATCATGTCCAAAGGTATGAATGCCAAAAAGACGGCGAAGAAAAAACCCAGCCGGACCGCCGATGAAAAGCGCGCGGACAAGAAAGCCAAGAAGACCGAACACAATATTTTCGGTCATTGACCCTCCCAGGAAGCCCGCCCCGCGGGCTTCCTGGTTTTTGCTTCTAAGTAAATAACCCATCGATCTGCAAGTTTTCTCCTTCTTGTTGCACAGAACAGCAAGACGCCGAAGGTTCGCCCCTCGGCCAGCCCCTGTCCTGAGTAGCGCCATGGCCCATTACTTCGATCCGCTGCCCCGCGAACAAATCGACACCCTGCGCCAGACCTTCACCGCCCGCACCGAATGGCCCACCTGGCTGTTGCCTCTCAACCTGCACCGGGAGCATCAAGATTTGCCAGGACCATCCTGTTTTTACTCGTCGCGATCCTATCGGGATTGCTGCGAGCGGGATAAGGCAGAGGTTGCTGCGGCATCTCTGCTTCGATCCTTACGCCGCTTCGGCCGCCAGCGCCGCTTGCACCGCTTCGCGCTGGGCGATGCGTGCCTGGAAGCGGGCCAGCGCCGGCCACTGTTCCAGGTCGATGGCAAAGCCGGCGGTCCAGCGCAGCACGGTGAACAGGTAGGCGTCGGCGATGCCGAAGGCTTCGCCCAGCAGGTAGCTGTGCTGCTGCAGCGTGCGGTCCAGCGACGCCAGGCGCTTGAACAGTTTTTGCCGGATCAGCGCCTGGGTCGCTTCGGGAAACTCGGGGTTGAACAGCCAGCCGAGGCTGCCATGGATCTCGCTGGAGACGAAGTTGAGCATCTCCTGCAGCCGTACCCGTTGCCAGCTGCCGTTGGCCGGCGCCAGGCCTGCTTGCGGCTTGAGGTCGGCCAGGTATTGCAGGATCGTCGGTCCTTCGGTCAGCACCTGGCCGTCCTCCAGTTCCAGCGCCGCCACATACCCCTTGGGATTGATCGCCAGGAAGTCGGCGCCGTCGGCCGTGGTCTTGTTGCGGTTGTCGACCCGCACCAGGTTGAACGGCAGGGCCAGTTCGCGCAGCACGATATGCGGGGCCAGCGAGCAGGCGTTGGGCGAGAAATACAGGTTCATCGAGGGCTCTCCAAAGGGGGGAGATCAGTGTCATAGTCCGCGCTGTTCTCAGTAAAATTAATCTTTCAGAAAAATCCCATAAGGACAGCTACTGCCATGATGAACCTGATGCACTGGCGGATGCTGGTGGCCGTGGCGGATACCGGCAACATCACCCGTGCCGCCGAGCGGGTCGGCATGACCCAGTCCGGCGCCAGCCAGGCCCTGGCGCTGCTCGAAGACAACCTGGGCGTGCAGCTGTTCACCCGGGAGAACCGCCAGACCCTGCCCACCGCCGTCGGCGAACAGGTGGTCGAACAGGCGCGGCTGATGCTCGCGGCGTTGCAGAACATCCGCGACACCGCGGACGCCTGCCGGGACATCCAGCGCGGCACCATTCGCCTGGCGAGTTTCCCCATGGTGCTGGCGACTTTCCTGCCGCCGCTGCTGCGGCGCTTCAAGCAGTTGTATCCGGGTATCCAGGTGGTGGCGCTGGAGGTCAGCGACGACGAGGTCGAGGCCTTGCTCGAAGCGCGATTGATCGATGTCGGGGTGCTGCTCAATCCTGCGCCCGAGCGCAGCGTCGGCCTGCTGGGGCGCGATGCCTGGGTGGCGGTGCTGCCGGCTGGGCATGCCCTGGCGCGCCGCGCTCAGGAGCAGGGGGTGACCTTGCAGGAACTGCTAAGCCAACCCTTCGTACTGGCCACCGGCGGCTGTTCGGTGAATGCCCGCAGCCTGGCGGCGGATGCCGGCCTGGGGCTGGCGGATGTGCGGGTCGAGGTGCGGGAGTGGAGCAGCGCCTTTACCCTGGTTCGCGAGCAGGTGGGGGTGACGCTGGTGCCGCAGATGACCTTGCCGGAGCAACGCCACGGGTTGTGCGTAATGCCGTTGGACGTGCCGATCCCGCGCACCTTTGCCCTGGTGCTGGCCGAGGGCAGCGAGCCGTCGCCGACGCTGCGGGCCTTGCTCGACATGCTGGCCCAGGGCTGAGCGCAGCCGCTCAAGCCGACCCATGAAAAAGGGTTCCCATGGGGAACCCTGTTTCGACTGGCCGTTTTTAAAGCGCCGCGAGGAACTTGTCGGTGACTTGCTTATCGACGCCGCTGGCGTCCTTCTCGACTTGCGCCAGCTTCAGCTTGTCCTGGACCCGCTGGGCAATTTCCTGAGCCACCGCCTGCTGTTTCTCCGGTGGCATGTTTTTCAGGTCTTCCTCGGTAATGCCCATCTCCTCGAGGATGCGGTCGCGCATACGCTGCTCAGGGGACTTGCTCATGTAGTCCTTGAACTCGTCCAGGGCCGAGCTCTGGGTCGCGCTATTGGCCTGCGCGGTGCTGGCGGTCGGCGGGGTGGCCTGGAGCAGTACGCGGGTCTTGGCGAAGGCCGCCGCGACATTGTCGTTGACCGTGTTGCTGGCCTGCTGCACGGCCTGGGATGTCTGGAAGCTTGCCGCGTTCTGCACGTTCTGCATCAAACCGCTGTACAGCGCGCTGGCGGCCGCGGTGCTCGGGTCCATGTCGGACCGCTGGGTGGGCTGGATCGCCGAGGTTTTCTGGGCACTGACCAACATGATTGGGTACCTGTGTGTAAGGGCTATCGCAGGCTGAGCAGCAAGTTGCATGCCGCCGTGCTGGAGCGCTCTGCAGGGCCCTGGAACAGGGCTCTGCATTGGGGCTCTGCGCCGGTTGCCCGGCAAGGCTGGCGGCACGCGGCGGACAAGCCTTGCCGCTTGCGGCCAGCGGCGACCGGTCAACGGTGGGCGATATTCTCCAGGGCCAGGTTGCGGGTACGCGGGCCGAAACGGCCGATGGTGAACATCACGATCAGCATGCTGCTGACGATGAACGCCAGGACCCCGGGCGTACCGAAGCGGTCGAGGAAAAAGCCGATCAACAGGCTGCTGAACACCGTCGACAGGCGGCTGAACGAATAGCAGAAACCTACCGCCCGGGCGCGGATATTGGTGGGGAACAACTCGCTTTGATAGGAGTGGTAACTGAAGCTCAGCCAGGCGTTGCAGAAGGTGATCATCACCCCGCAGACGATCAGCCCCAGGGCCGTGCTCTGCCAGGCGAACAGGGTGCCGAAGGTCATGGCGCCAAGGGCCGAGCCGACGATCTGCCACTTGTTCTCGAAGCGGTTGGCGAACTTGACGAACAGCAGCGGCCCCAGTGGATAGGCGAGGGTGATGATGAAGGCGTACATCAGGCTGTGGGTGACGCTTACGCCCTGGCCCGAGAGCAGCGCCGGCAGCCAGTTGCCGAAACCGAAGAAGCCGATGGCCTGGAACACATGGAACACGATCAGCATCAGCGCCCGGCGCCGATAGGGCGGTTGCCAGATATCGGCGAAGCGCCCCGAACCCTGGACGCCGAGGGCCTCGGGCTGCGGGGTGTCCAGCGGCTTGCCATGGTCCTTGGCGCAGCGTGCCTCGATGCCGTCCATGATCCGCTCGGCCTCGGCGAAGCGCCCATGCTGGGCCAGCCAGCGCGGCGACTCCGGCAGGCGTGAACGCAACCACCAGATAAACAGCGCGAACACCGCGCTGGCCAGCACCACCCAGCGCCAGCCGGCGATGCCGAACGGGTCTTGCGGCACCAGCCACCAGGACATCAGCGCCACCGCCGGCACCGAAAGAAACTGCACGAAAAAGGCAAAGGCGAAGGCCGAACTGCGCATGTGCTTGGGCACCAGTTCAGAGAGGTAGGCGTCGATGGTCACCAGCTCGATACCCAGGCCGATGCCCACCAGAAAGCGCATGCCGATGACCCCCAGGGCCGAGGTCTGCACGCCCATCAGCACCGTGGCCACGGTGTACCAGATCAGGGCGAAGGTGAAGATCGCCCGGCGCCCGAAGCGGTCGGCGATCGGGCTCAGCAGGCTGGCGCCGAGGAACAGGCCGAGAAAGGTCGCCGAGGCGAAGGCCGCCTGGTCGGAGAAACCGAACACGCCCTGGCTGCCGGTGGCGAAGATCCCGTCGCGGATCAGGCCGGGGCTGATATAGGCAGTCTGGAACAGGTCATACAGCTCGAAGAAACCGCCAATGGACAGCAGCGCCACCAGGCGCCAGACCGTGGCGACGGCGGGCAGGCGATCGATGCGGGCGGAGATATCGGCGGCGCGGAGCGGGTCGAGGCCGTCGGTAGCGACAGTGGGGATGAGGGACGACATGGGCGGGATTCCAGGTTTCGGTGAAGAGGAATCTTAGCTGGCTAACGGAAATCAATGATTGTGAATGCCGGCCTGGAAGGTGGGTTGCACGCTGATTTATTGTCGTATTTCGTTACATCTTGGCGGTTTATGCCGCAGCATCAGCCAAGGCGGCATCCAGCGTCTGTAGGAGCGAGGCTTGCCCGCGAAAGCGTCCGTAATCGCAACACCGGTTCAGGGATCGAGTTGGGTGGTGTCTGGGACGGCCTTATCGCGGGCAAGCCTCGCTCCTACAGAAGAAAAAGACGATTCAGGGAATGCCATTGCGTCCATGCAGCAGGAAAGCCGGACGCTCGCTGAGGCGTTGGTAGTAGGCGGCGACGGCGGGGAAGTCGGGGCGCTCCATGGGCGTCATCATCCAGCGATGCACCGACAGCCCGAGGACGATATCGGCCAGGCTGAACTGCTCGCCGAGCACATAGGCCCCGGTGCTTGCCAGTTGCTGTTCGAGCAGGGCCATCTTGGCGTTCCAGCCGCGAATGCCGACGGCGATCCGCTGCGGGTCCTGAAAGTCCGGGTTCTGCCGGACCAGGGCGACGAAGGCGTAACTCCACGCGGGGTTGAGTTCCGTGGCCTGCCAGTCCATCCATTGCTCCACCAGCGCCCGGGCCCGGGGCTCGCCGGGTAGCAGTCGTTGCCCGGCGACCTTGCTGGTCAGGTAACGGCAGATGCTGTTGGATTCCCAGAGCGCGCCTGCGTCATCGATCAGCACCGGCACCTGGGCGTTGGGGTTGAGCTTGAGAAACTCCGGCGTGTGGGTCGACTGGAAGCCGCTGCCCCAATCCTCGCGTTCGTAGGGCAGACCCAATTCCTCGCAGGTCCACAGCACTTTTCTGACGTTGATCGACGAGGCTTTACCGAGAATTCTCAGGGTTCCCATGGGAGCTTTCCTTGGCGGGTGGAGGGCCCTGGAAATCTAACAGCGTCGCCGACTCTCGGCGATGCCGATTTGCGCCGGGATGCTCAGGCCGGGTCCGGCAGCGCCGACGCCGGCAGGCCGAAGACCCGGTCGAACAGCCAGTTGAAGACGAAGGTGTAGCAAGGAATGAACAGGATCAGCGCCAGGTCCAGCAGGAAGGCCTGCACCAGGCTGATGTGCATCCACCAGGCGATCAACGGAATCAGGAACAGGATCAGCGTCAGCTGGAAACCCACGGCGTGGGCGATCCGCCGCTTGACCGTGCGGGTCCGCGAGACCTGGCGGCTTTCCCAGCGCTCGAACAGGCTGGTGTAGATGAAGTTCCAGGTCACCGCGATGCTGGTGATCACCACCGCCAGCGGACCGGTGCTGCTCGGCGAGGTGCCGGACAGCAAGGCCAGGCCCAGGGCCGAGAAAGTCATGCCGAACACCTCGAACAGTGACACGTAAACCAGTTTGCGCTTGATGCCTTGCATGCTTTTTCCTCCGCGTTCGTTGGCCCGGGCCGCTCCTTTTACAGGAATGGCTGGCGAATGCGGCGCAAGATAGCTTCAATATGCCTGACAGAAAAAGTCAGAAGCTTTCAGGTTTTCTGATAGATCGGCATCCTAGACAGGCGTCCCCATGAATTTCTCCAGCGACAGCATCCAGTTGTTTCTCGCCGTGCTCGAGCGCGGTTCGTTTTCCGCGGCGGCGCGGGCCCTGGGCAAGGTGCCGTCGGCGGTGAGCATGGGTATCGCCAACCTCGAGGCGGAGCTGGGTTATCCCTTGTTCGATCGCAGCCATCGCGAGCCGGTGCCCACCGCCATGGCCAACGCCCTGGCGCCCCACGCGCGGCTGATCGCCGAGCAGCTCAAGCACTTGCAGGTGCATGCGGTGGAGCTGTCCCTGGGGTTGGAAAGCCGGCTGTCCATCGGCGTGGTCGAGGACATCGACAAGTCCCGGGTGCTGGCGGCGATCAAGCTGATCGCCGAGCGCCATCCGTTGCTCGACATCGAGGTGCTGAGTGCGCCCCAGGACGATGTGTTGCAGCTGCTGCACACTGGCCGGATCGCGGTCGGCGTGGCTTTCGCCGGGCTCAGCCTGAACGTGCTGGAGTATTTCCAGTACGTCGGCAGCGAACGGATGATCGCCTGCATTTCCGCGCGCCATCCGTTACCCGAGGCGCCGGACGCCACCCTCTATCTGGAAGAGCTGGTCAACGTCCGCCAGGTGGTGGTCGCCAGCCGCGACCTGCCGATCCGCGACACCCGGCCGCTGATCGCCGAGTCCTACTGGCGTACCGACAGCCTGGCCATGGCCCTGGACATGGTCGAGTCCGGTATCGGCTGGGGCAACTTCCCACAGTCGGTGATCGCCCCCTTGCTCAAGGCCGGAAGGCTCAAGCGCCTGACCTTCAAGAACATCGACAACGGCCTGCTGCTGCCGGTGCACGCGGTCTGGCTGAAGAACCAGCCGCTGCAAAAGGCCGCTCAGGCGTTTGTGCAGTTGTTGGGTGGGCAGGATCCGGCACTGACCTCGGAGGCTCATGCAGAGATGAGGCTGTAGGAGCTTCCGCTCATGTGCCTGGGCGGGTGGCGTCGTGCGGCTCGCTGCCCGGCAGCGCCTGGTGGCGCAGCCATTCGAGCAAGCGGGCGACGGCTGAGTTGGGTTCGATCGCCTCGGGTGACAACAGGTAGTAAGCGCTGCCGTCGGCGATAAAGCCGAAAGGCGCGACCAGCAGGCCCGACTCCAGGTCGTCGCGCACCAGCTGCCAGGGCGCGATCGCCAGTCCCAACCCGGCGACTGCTGCTTGCAGGCTGAAGTAGAAATGCTCGAAGACCTGCTCCTTGCCCGGCGCCTGTTCCATTCCCTTGAGGGTCAACCATTGCTCCCAGGCCTGCGCCCGGGTCGCACTGTGCAGGCGCGGCGCAGTGCTCGATAACTGGGCCGTGCCTGCTGCATTGCGTGCCCAGTGGGCGGCCTGTTCCGGGCGGCATACCGGGCCGATGGCTTCATCGAACAGCCACTGCGCATGGGTGTGCGGCGGCCAGGGAAAGTCGTTGCGGCGGATTGCCAGGTCGATGCCTTGAGCAAAAGCGAAGGGCCCGCCGCCGGCCACCAGTTGCAGGGGGATATCCGGATGAGCGGCGAAGAATGCCGGGATCCGGGGAATCAGCCAGCGCATCAGCAGGGTCGGTTCGCAGGACAGCACCAGGGTCGCGGCCTTGTCCGGCGTTCGCAGTTTGCGTGCGGCGGCGTCGATCAGGTCGAAGGCATGCTCCACGCTGTGCAGCAATTCGCGGCCGGCCTCGGTGAGAAATACCCGGTGGCTGCGACGCTCGAACAACCGCGTGCCGAGGTCTTCTTCCAGGGCGCGCACGGCACGGCTGATGGCGCCGTGGGTCAGGTGCAGGGCTTCGCCGGCGCGGGTGAAGCTCTCCAGGCGAGCGGCGGCCTCGAAACAGCGCAGGGCGCTCAGGGGCGGCAGGCGGCGATTGATTGTCTGTGATTTTTTATCACCGAAAATGTCAGTTTTCATCGTTCGCTCTGTGAGGGTTCGTGCTCATAAAGTATGGGCCGGATTCTATAGCGAAGGCGTTTGAAAATGACTGAACTGTTAGTGGTAATCACCATCACTGTGCTGGCGGTGCTGAGCCCGGGGCCGGATTTTGCCATGGTCACGCGCAACAGCCTGGTGCTGTCGCGTCGGCATGGGGTGTTCACGGCACTGGGGATCGGGCTCGGGGTGATGCTGCATATCGGCTACACGCTGTTTGGCGTCGGCCTGCTGGTCAAGGAGTCGCTGCTGTTGTTCGGCGCGTTAAAGATCGCCGGGGCGCTGTACCTGGTTTATCTCGGTATCCGGATGCTGCGTACTCGCGCAGTCGAGGAGGAGGTGGCGATGGATACGCCGCGGGTTTCGGCATGGACGGCGCTGCGCACCGGCTTTTTGACCAATGCGCTGAACCCCAAGACCATGATTTTTGTGGTCAGCCTGTTCATGCAGGTGATGCAGCCGGGGACCGCGCCGGGTGTGCGGATCGGCTATGGCGCGATCATTGTCCTGGCCCATGTGCTGTGGTTCGTGGCGGTGGCGCTGTTCTTCTCGACGCCGGGCATCCGGGCCCGGCTCATGGCTTACAAGCGGCGTATCGACCAGCTGTTCGGCGTTCTGCTGGTGGGCTTCGGTGTGCTGCTCAGCGCCCTGAGCCTGCGTTCCTGAACGCGGCTCAGGTGCTCTCGCGCACCTTCAATTCGAAGCCCATGTCCACCACCGGCTTGGCCACGCTGTTACCGGCCATCAGGGTCAGCAGCTGCTCCGCGGCGCGGCGGCCGATGGCTTCGCGCGGGGTGCTGATGCTGCTCAGGCGCGGCACCATGTGCGCGGAGGCGGGCAGGTCGTTGAAGCCCATCACCGCCACTTGCTCGGGAATCCTGATGCCGCAGCGCATGGCTTCCAGCAGGGCGCCGTGGGCCAGGTCGTCGTTGCCGAAGAAGATTGCGTCGACGTCCGGGTGGCTGTGCAGCAGTTGCAGGAAGAGTTCACCACCCAGGCCCACCGATGACGGGCGCGGGGTGAGGACTTCCAGTTTCGGGTCGTACAGGCCGGCTTTCTCCAGGCCACGGCGGAAACCTTCGCCGCGCATCAGGGTGCGCTGGTCGAGCTGGGCGCCGATGTAGGCCAGGCGCTTGCGGCCGCGGGAGATCAGGTGCTCGGCGGCGGTTTCCCCGGCGTTGTGCTGGGAGAAGCCCACGCAGTTCAGGCCGGCCTCGGGGTTGAGGTCCATCATGTAGACGCAGGGGACGTTGCTGGCTTCGACCATCCGTCGGGCACTTTCGGTCCGGTCGAAGCCGGTCAGCAGCAAACCGCGTGGCTGGTAGGCCATGTAGTTGCGCAGCAGGTTTTCTTCTTCGTCGGGGGAATAGTGGAAGTTGCCGATCAGCACTTCGAAGCCCTTGGGCCGCAGAACCTGATGAATGGCTTCCAGGGTATCGATGAACAGCAGGTTGGACAGCGACGGCACCAGCACCACCACCGAATGGCTCTGGGCCGAGGCCAGGGCGCGAGCGGCGGGGTTGACCACGTAGTTGAGTTCGCTGGCGGCCTTGCGCACCTTTTCCACCAGTTCGGTGGCCACCGTGTCGATGCCGCGCAAGGCTCGCGAGGCGGTGATCGGGCTGACGCCGGCCAGGCGCGCGACTTCGTTGAGGGTAGGGCGCCCCGTGGTGCGGGTATTTTTATCGTTCTTGGAGGAGGTCATCAGACGGCTTGCCAAACAAAATTCAAGTCACTAAGGTAGCGCTGTCTCGAAACAGCTGCAATGCGTGAGCGCGGTCGGCCTGACCCGCACTCTTTGGTTTCGCGGCCTATATACGCGGCAACCCACAAAAATGACAAGAAGGCGTCGGCAGAAACTATTTTTGCACTAGCATTTTCAAGAGCGAAGGTAGCGCTGTCTGCGCGCTGAGGTGTTACATGAGTCAACCCATCACCGCCCTGGTCATCATGGGCGTTGCCGGCTGCGGCAAGTCCAGCGTCAGTGAAGCGCTGTGCCAGCGCAGCGGCGCCACGGCCATTGAAGGCGATACGTTCCACCCTGCCGCCAATATCGCCAAGATGAGTGCCGGTATTCCCCTGAACGACGACGACCGTGCCGGCTGGCTCGACAGCCTGTGCGACGAGTTGCGTCGTGCCCTGGCCGCCGGACAGCGTCCGGTGCTGACCTGCTCGGCGCTCAAGCGCAAGTACCGCGACCGCCTGCGCAGCGCCACGCCCGGCCTGGGCTTCGTTTTCCTGCAATTGACACCACAGGTGGCCGCCGATCGCGTGGCCCACCGTCCGGGGCATTTCATGCCTTCGACCCTGATCGACAGTCAGTTCGCCACCCTCGAATCTCCCGTGGGCGAACCCCTGACCCTGGCATTGGACGCCACCATCCACAGCGTTGACCGGCTGGCCGAACAGGCCCATGGCTGGTGGCTGGAGCACGGGCTGGATTCATCCCGATAAGCTTCGGTTCACACAGATAGCGCTATCCCACTCGGCTCACGTTTTTAACGCTTGAATAAAAACAACAAACCGGAGGCAACCCCATGTTTGGCATGTCCCAAGAGACCTATCTGCTGGTAGACGCAGTGGTCACCATTATCGGGCTGATCGTGCTGATCACCCGATTCAAGCTGCATCCCTTCATCGCCCTGACCATCGCCGCGGGTTTCCTCGGCCTGACTTCGGGCATGCCGGTGGACAAGATCATCAAGGCGTTCCAGGACGGCTTCGGTGGTGTACTCGGTTTCGTCGGGATCATCCTCGCGCTGGGCACCATGCTCGGCAAAATGATGGCCGAATCCGGTGGCGCGGATCAGATCGCCCAGACCCTGATCCGCTCGTTCGGCAAGGAGCGGGTGCAGTGGGCGATGATGTTCGCCGCCTTCCTGGTGGGCATCCCGCTGTTCTTCGAGATCGGCTTCGTGCTGCTGATCCCGCTGGTGTTCATCGTCGCCCGGCGTACCGGCGTGTCGATCATCAAGATCGGCATCCCGCTGCTGGCCGGCCTGTCCGCGGTGCACGGCCTGGTGCCGCCGCATCCGGGCCCGCTGCTGGCCATCGGCGTGTTCGGCGCCGACATCGGCAAGACCATTCTCTACGGCCTGATCGTTGCCCTGCCGACCGCGATCATCGCTGGTCCGATCTACGGCACCTTCATCGCCAAGCACATCCCGGGTCATCCGTCCCAGGAACTGGTCGACCAGCTGGCACGCGAAAACACCTCGGCCAACCTGCCGAGCTTCAGCGTGACCCTGCTGACCGTGCTGCTGCCGGTGTTCCTGATGCTGCTCAAGACCTTCGCCGACGTGGCCTTCCCGGACGGGCACTTCTTCCGCATCTGGATGGACATGATCGGTCACCCGATCAGCGCGCTGCTGCTGGCCTTGCTGCTGTCGCTCTATACCTTCGGTTCGCGCCAGGGCATCGGCTCCAAGCAGATCCTCAAGTTGCTCGACGCCAGCCTGGCGCCGACCGCGGCGATCATCCTGATCATCGGTGCCGGCGGTGGCTTCAAGCAGATGCTGGTGACCAGCGGCGTGGGTGACGTGATCGGCCATATGGCGGTCAACGCACAGATCTCGCCGATCCTCCTGGCGTGGCTGGTGGCGGCGGTGATTCGCATCGCCACCGGTTCGGCAACCGTGGCGACCATCACTGGCGCGGGCATCGTGGTACCGGTGGTCGGTATGATTCCCGGGGTCAACCGTGAGCTGCTGGTGCTGGCCACCGGTGCCGGTTCGCTGATCCTGTCCCACGTCAACGACGCCGGTTTCTGGCTGGTGAAGCAGTACTTCAACATGACCGTGGCGGAAACCTTCAAGACCTGGACCGCGATGGAAACCATCCTCTCGGTGGTGGGCCTGATCTTTATCCTGCTGCTGTCGCTGGTGGTGTAAGCCGAGCCCTGTAGCCGCTGCCGAAGGCTGCGATCGGCCGGCACGGCCGTAGCGATCTTGCAATCGCTGAAGGCCCTTCGGTCCTTATCGCAGCCTGCGGCAGCGGCTACAGGGTCGGCAGACAGGCACAAAAAAACCGCAGCGATGCGGTTTTTTTGTGCCTGCTTGTTTGTCGGTGGGTATCAGCCTTTCTGCACCAGGCCATCGGCGCGGAACATGCCGCGGATACCACGCACGGCCTGGCGGATGCGGTCCTGGTTTTCGATCAGGGCGAAACGCACATGGTCGTCGCCGTACTCGCCGAAACCCACCCCTGGCGAGACGCAGACCTTGGCCTCGGCCAGCAGCTTCTTGGCGAACTCCAGCGAGCCCAGGTGCGCGTAGGCCTCGGGAATCTTCGCCCAGACGTACATCGAAGCCTTGGGATTCTCGACCATCCAGCCCAGTTCATGCAGGCCCTTGACCAGCACATTGCGGCGCTGGCGGTACTGCTCGGCGATGTCTTTCACGCACTGCTGGTCGCCTTCCAGCGCGGCGATGGCCGCCACCTGCAGCGGGGTGAAGGTGCCGTAGTCGTGGTAGCTCTTGATCCGCGCCAGGGCGCTGACCAGCTCCGGGTTACCGACCATGAAGCCGATGCGCCAGCCGGCCATGTTGTAGCTCTTGGACAGGGTGAAGAACTCCACCGCGATGTCCTTGGCGCCCGGCACCTGCATGATCGACGGGGCTTTCCAGCCGTCGTAGACGATGTCGGCGTAGGCCAGGTCGTGGATCACCAGCACGTCGTACTGCTTGGCCAGGGCGATCACCCGTTCGAAGAAGTCCAGCTCGACGCACTGCGCGGTAGGGTTGGAGGGGAAGCCGAGAATCATCATCTTCGGTTTCGGGATCGAGCCGCGGATGGCCCGTTCCAGCTCGTCGAAGAAGTCCACGCCCGGCACCAGCGGCACCGAACGCACCTGGGCGCCGGCGATCACCGCGCCGTAGATATGGATCGGGTAGCTCGGGTTGGGCACCAGCACGGTGTCGCCCTGGTCCAGGGTGGCGAGCATCAGGTGCGCCAGGCCTTCCTTGGAACCGATGGTGACGATGGCTTCGCTTTCCGGGTCGATATCGACCTCGTAGCGATCCTTGTACCAGCGCGAAATGGCCCGGCGCAGACGCGGGATACCCTTGGAGGTGGAGTAGCCGTGGGTGTCTTCGCGCTGGGCGACGGTGACCAGTTTCTCGACGATGTGCGGCGGAGTCGCACCGTCGGGGTTACCCATGCTCAAGTCGATGATGTCTTCGCCGCGCCGACGCGCAGCCATCTTCAGCTCGGCAGTGATATTGAATACGTAGGGGGGGAGTCGATCTATACGCGCAAAGCGGCGCGGCGAACCTTGTTCGGCCATTGTTGCCTCGAGTACGTGAGCGCCCGGAACCGTCCGAGCGACGTCGGCCACTGCGGTGGCCTGGGGGCAGACGATAAGGGCTGTGGCGCCAGGCTGTCCAGAGGGGGGCGACAACTATTTTTTCGCCGGCAGCGGCGCTGCCTGGACAGGGATTTGCATCGTCGTGGCGGGATTCGCAGCCTGCGCATTGTGTTTGCCGGGCCCGCCCGCGTTAAATACCCCCCACTCGAACAACCGCATCGAACAGGATGAATGATGGAGTTTACCAGCGGCTTTCTGCTGAGCCTTTCGCTGTGCCTGGACATAGGCGTGGCCAATATCGCGATGATTACCCTGGCCATGCAGCGTGGCTACTTCCAGGGTTTCTGCCTGGGCCTGGGCACCTGTGTCGGTGACCTGGTCTACGCGGTGCTGGCGCTGGCCGGCATGACCGTGCTGCTGCAGTACGAGGCGGTGCGCTGGGTGTTGTGGATCGGCGGGTCGGCGCTGCTGGTGTATTTCGCGGCGAAGATGATCTATTCGGCGATCCACCACAGCGCGGTGTTGGCCGAGGCTGGCGAGGTGGATAACGGTTCGCCGCGCAAGGAGTTTTTCCGCGGTATTTTCCTGGCCATGTCGTCCCCCAGCGCGATCCTCTGGTTCGCCGCGGTGGGCGGGACCCTGATTGCCCGTTCCGGTGGCGGCGACCTGCTCAGCTCCGGGCTGTTCCTCAGCGGTTTCTTCTGCGCCGGGCTGGCCTGGGTTGTGGGCCTGTGCTTTGCCGCGACCCAGGGCGGCAAGCTGCTGGGGGACAAGTTGTTGCGTTACTCCTACCTGGCATCTGCGGCGATCTTCTGCTATTTCGCGGTCTACGTGATCCTGTCCGGTTACCAGGAGTTCATCGTCGGCGCGGCGGTCGCGGAACTTCCCGCGCTCTGATGCAGGCGATTCGGGTTTGGCCTCTATACTCCCTGCCGAACCCATTTTTCAGGCAGGAGTCGCATCATGGATGAGCAAAAACAGGTCAGCGGGCCGGTGCCGCGTTTCGAGAAGGGGCGCTTTCTGCTGATCGCCGGTCTTGGCGGGCGTTTCACTCCCGAGACGACGCAGCGCATTCCTGAACTCTGGGAACGCTTCATTCCCCATCTCGGCAAGATCCCCGGCCAGGTGGGGGAGGTGACCTACGGCCTCTGTTGCAACCCCGACGGCAAGGGCGGCTTCGAATACATCGCCGGGGTCGAGATCAGCAGGCTCGACGACCTGCCCGAGCTGTACCGCTGGGTCGAGGTGCCGCCGCAGCACTACGCGGTGTTCGAGCACCAGGGGCCGCTGGCGAGCCTGTCGCAGACCTTCCAGTACATCTGGAAAACCTGGCTGCCGCAGTCCGGGCGCGAAGCCGCCGATGCGCCGGAATTCGAACGCTACAGCGCCGACTTCAACCCCGACACCGGCCAGGGCGTGCTGGAAATCTGGCTACCGCTCAAGGAACAGTGAGCCACGGACCGGGCCTGCGACGGGCCCGGTCATTTACCCTTGCCCGGCCGGCGGGCGCGCCACAGGTCGATGGACAGGGTGACAAAACCGAACGCACTGATGCCGAACAGCACCAGCAAACCGATCTGAACATTGCTCATGGCGACTTCCGTACTCGACCAGGATGGGATTGATTGAGCCCTGATAAATAACCCGGTCGGCGTGCGGATGACAGCGACTATATGCAGGTTTTACGGGCTTGCCGCCGTTCGATATGCAAGCCTTATTACTTTATGATCGGCGGCATTTCCCATAGCCGATCTGTTCCCCATGACCTTATCCAGCCTGTTGATCCGTCAGGTCGCCGCCGCTGACCTGGACCGCTGCTTCGCCATCGAAACCCTGGCCTACGAAGGCGACGAAGCCGCCACCCGGGAGAAGATCGCCACCCGCATCGCCACCTGGCCCGAGGGTTTCATCGTCGCCGAAGTGGAGGGCGTGGTGGCCGGCTTCATCAATTCCGGCGCGGCCTTCGAGGTCGAGATGGCCGACGAGGCCTTCAAGGAGCTGATCGGCCACGACCCGGCCGGGCCCCATGTGGTGATCATGTCGGTGGTGGTGCATCCGGACTATCAGGGCCAGGGTGTTTCCCGGCGTTTGCTGGAGGCCTTTATCGAGCGCATGCGCGGCCTGGGCAAGGCGAGCATCAACCTGATGTGCAAGGAACGGCATGTGCCGCTGTACGAGCGTTTTGGCTTCGTCTACCTCAAGGCCTCGGCGTCGGACCATGGCGGCATGGCCTGGCATGAGATGGTGCTGAATCTTCCTCGGTAACACATGTCATTTGCTGCTGGTTCTTTTGTAGTCTAAATTCAGACCAGCTTCTGCGCTGGATTCACCGCTGCGCAAAGCGCAGGAGATAAACCATGCGCATTAAAACCATCAGTTTTGTCAAAAAGAACGCTGCTGATCTCGACCTCTCCGAGCCCATGCTGGTCACGCAGAATGGGGTTCCGGCTTATGTGATCGAGTCCTACGAAGAGCGTAAGCGCCGAGATGAGGCGATAGCCTTGATCAAGCTGCTTTCGTTCGCCGGGCGCGACAAGGAGCAAGGCAAGCTGATCAGCGGCGATACGCTGCTGGAGCGCCTGGCCCAGCGCCGTCAAGCGCAGCAAGAAGACGAAGATGCAGAAAACCTGCAGGGTTGAGTTCGCCACTGCGGCCGAACACGGTGTGATTGCCCTGGAGCAGTACCTGATTCAGCAGTGCGGCGCCCGCAAGGCTGGGCAATTCGTTGACCAGTTGGTTATGCAAATCATCTCGACTCTGAGTGAGCAGGCCCATACCTATGCTGTTTGCCAGCAAGCGGCCTCCCTGGGGGTGACGCATTTCCATGAGTTTCTGCCCATGGGCCAGCGGGTTCTGTATGAAATCTATCCGGCAGAAAACCTGGTTGTGGTAGCGCTGGTGATCGGCCAACGACAGAGCGTTGAAAAGCAGTTGATCGACTACTGCTTGCAGCTGTGATCAATACAAATGCCCAAGGGCTGCAGCGATGCAGCCCTTTTTTCTGCCTGCCATTCCACGACACCCCCCTGTAGGAGCGAGGCTTGCCCGCGATAGGGACGCCGCGGTCTGGCTGATGTACCGCGTTAACCTTCATCGCGAGCAAGCTTCGCTCCTACAAGAACCCCTCAATACAGGCTGTTGCGCACCCGCTCCGGCATTTCCCGGTCGTAGCGGTCGGCGTCGAACTGGCCGTCGCAGAGGCGCTTGAGGATGGCGCCGGCCGAGGGCAGGGCCGAGCGTTCCAGGTAGTGCTCGGGGTTCCACAGGTCGGAACGCACGATGGCCTTGGAACAATGGAAGTAGGCCGCCTCGACGTCCACCAGGATCACCGTGCGCGCCGGCTTGCCATTCACTGCGAAGCTGTCCAGCAGTGCCGGCTCGGCCGAGATCCGCGCCCGGCCGTTGACCCGCAGGGTCTCGCCGATGCCCGGGATGATGAACAGCAGCGCCACCCGCGGGTCGCTGACGATATTGCGCAGGCTGTCGATGCGGTTGTTGCCCGGGCGGTCGGGCAGGGCCAGGGTGCGTTCGTCGATGATCCGCACGAAGCCTGGTACATCGCCGCGGGGCGAGCCGTCCATGCCGTCGGGGCCGCTGGTGCTCAGGATCACCAGCGGCGAGGCGCGCACCATGGCCTGGTAGTCCGGGTTGAGGAAGGGGATTTCCTTGCGCACGGCCCGTTCGAGGGGTTGGCCGTAGATCGCTTCCAGTTGCTCGAGGGTGGTCAGCATCATGCTTCTCCTGGGTAACGTCAGAAAATCAGGGCCAGGCGGCGTTCGTAGCCGATGCGGCCCCGGTAGGCCTCGCCGCTGTCGACCCAGCCTTGCTTCAGGTAGAGGTTGAAGGCCGCTGCGTTGTCCGCGTCCACCGACAGCATCAGCCCCTTGATCTCCGGCCAGGCCTGGCGCGCGGCGGCGGGCAGGGCTTGCAGGCAGGCGCGGCCATAGCCCTGGCCCTGGACCCGGTGATCGACCTGCAAGGCATGCAGGGTGGCGGTGTCGGGGTCGGCCCAATGGGGCAGGAACGGCGGGCGCTTGAGCAGCAGGAACGCCACCGGGACTTCGTCGGCCAGCAGGGCGAAGCCCTTGATCCCGGGCTCCGGCGCCTTGAGCAGGGTATGCAGCGCGGTATAGATATCGCCGGAATAATTCTTCTGCTGCGGGTGCACTTCGAGCGCGTCGAGCTGCTGCAATTGCGTGGCGTCGAGCTGTTCGTAGGGCACAAGTCGGGTGGTCACTGGGCTATCCATATCCGGGCACTGAGGGTGGGCTGCGGGAGTGGCGATTCTAGCGATTTTGCCCGGGGTCCCGGTTTTTTTTCCTGGCCCTGTCGATTTGCCCGGCGGCCAGACGACTAAGGGTGTCTTCACGATTTAACGGTCGCCCTGCGGCGGCCACCCTGAGCCCGTGTCACTCAATCGCAAGGAGAACTGCCATGAACGCCCAAACCACCGAAAGCGAAATCCGCAGCCTGATCGACGCCTGGCGCCAGGCCGTGATGGCCAAGGACATCGACCGCATCGTCAGCTACTACGCCGACGACATCACTTCGTTCGACGCCGTGACCGCGTTGCAATTCAAGGGCAAGGAAGCCTACCGCGCGCACTGGAAGGCCTGCATGGAAGTCTGCCCCGGCCCTGGCATCTTCGACTTCGAGCAACTGCACATAGTCGGCGCCAACGACATCGCTTTCGCCCACTGGCTGGCCCACTGTGGCGGCACCGACGACAAGGGCGAGACCAAGGCCTGCTGGATGCGCGTGACCGCGGGTTACCAGCGTATTGGTGGGCAGTGGAAAGTGGTCCACGAACACTGGTCGGCACCCTTCGACATGATGAGCGGCACCGCATTGTTCGACCTGCAACCCTGATCGTCGGGTTTTTCGCCAAAGCCTGAAACTGCAGCCATAGTTGATCAGCTCGATCGAGGAGAGCCCCATGAAATACCTATGCCTGGTCTACAGCGACGAACAGCTGTTGCACAGCCTGCCGGAGAGCCCGAAGGACGCCGAGTGCATGGCCTACGCCGAGTCGGTGCAGGGCAGCGGCCGGATGCTCGCCGCCGAGGCCCTGGAGTCGGTGCAGACCGCGACCACGGTGCGCATGCGCGGCGGCCGGCTGTCGATCACCGACGGCCCGTTCGCCGAAACCAAGGAACAGTTGGCCGGGTTCTACCTGATCGATGCCAAGGACCTCAACGAAGCCATCCAGGTCGCCGGCAACATCCCGGCGGCCCGGGTCGGCAGCGTCGAGGTGCGCCCGGTGCGCGAGTTGAATCCCTGATCGCCACCTTGGAAAACGAGCTCTGAAAACAATCATAAGCAGGAGTTTCGCAATGACCGACCGCAGCCTGGGCCCTGCGCCCGCCCAATATGAGTTGTCCATCAGTCGCCTGATCGATGCGCCGCCCGGCAAGCTGTTCCGCGCCTGGACCGAACCGCAGTTGCTGGTGCAATGGTGGGGCCCCCACGGCATGACCACCCCCGAGTGTGAAATGGACCTGTGGGTCGGCGGCCAGTTTCGCACCCTGATGCGCGCCCCGGATGGCAACGAATACCCGACCATGGGCGTGTTCCTGGAGATAGATGCGCCGCGGCGGCTGGTGTTCACCGACGCCTTCCTGCCGGGCTGGATTCCTTCGGGCAAGGCCTTCATGAGCGCCGAGGTGACCTTCGACGACCTGGATGGCAAGACCCTCTACACCGCCCGCGCCATGCACTGGAGCGAAGAGGACCGGCAGGCCCATGAAGCCATGGGTTTCCACGAGGGCTGGGGGCAGAGCCTGGATCGCCTGGAAAGCCTGGTGACCCGAGGCATGCCGGACTGATGCCGGCGGCCGCGCAAGACAGCGTCAAGGCGCTGGTGGAGCGGGTCTACCGCAACGAGTCGCGGCGGATCCTGGCGACCCTGATCCGCCTGCTGGGGGATTTCGACCTCGCCGAAGAAGCCTTGCACGAGGCGTTTTTCGTCGCGGTCGAGCGCTGGCAGCGCGACGGCGTGCCGGACAATCCGCGGGCCTGGCTGGTGTCGGCCGGGCGTTTCAAGGCCATCGACGGTTTGCGCCGGCGGGCGCGGTTCGCCGCGTCCCAGGCGACGCTGGTCAGCCAGCTCGAAGAGCTGGAGCAGGCTGACTGGAGCGAGGAGGACCTGGAAGACGACCGCTTGCGCCTGATCTTCACCTGCTGCCACCCGGCGCTGGCGGCGGACGCCCAGGTGCCGCTGACGTTGCGGGAAATCTGCGACCTGACCACCGAGGAAATCGCCCGCGCCTTTCTCTCGACGCCGGCCACCATCGCCCAGCGCATCGTGCGCGCCAAGGCCAAGATCCGCGATGCGCACATCCCTTATCAGGTGCCGTCCCTGGGCGAGCTGCCCGAGCGCCTGGACAGCGTGTTGCGGGTGATTTACCTGGTGTTCAACGAAGGCTATTCGGCATCGATGGGCGCCGAGCTGACCCGCGAGGACCTGACCCATGAGGCGATCCGCCTCGGGCGCCTGTTGCTGGAGCTGCTGCCGGAACCGGAAGTGATGGGTTTGCTGGCCTTGATGCTGCTGCATGAGTCGCGGCGCCGGGCGCGAACCTCGGCCACCGGGGAGCTGGTGCTGCTGGACGAACAGGACCGCTCGCTGTGGGACCGCGAACTGATCGCCGAGGGCTGTGCCCTGGTGGAGCACGCCCTGGGCACCCGGCGTTTCGGCCCGTACTGCCTGCAAGCGGCAATCGCCGCGGTGCATGCCGAGGCGGCGACGGCCGGGGAAACCGACTGGCAGCAGATCATTGGCCTGTATGACGTGTTGTTGCGTGCCATGCCCTCGCCAGTGATCGAATTGAACCGCGCGGCCGCCATCGCCCAGCGGGACGGGCCGCTGGCCGGCCTGGAGCGGGTCGAGGCGATCCTGGCCCGGGGCGAGTTGCAGGATTACCACCTGGCCCATTCGGCGCGGGCTGAGTTCTGCCGGCAATTGGGCCGCATCGAACCGGCGCGGGAAGCCTATCTGCGGGCCCTGGAACTGACTCGCCAGGAGCCGGAGCGGCGCTTTATCGAGAACAGGCTCGAAGCACTGAAAACCCTCTGAGTTGAATCCTGGCGAACCCTGTAGCCGCTGCCGCAGGCTGCGATAAGGCCGAAGGCCTTCGGCGATTTCGAATACGCCGCAGCCGTTCCAGCCGATCGTCGCGACTATTCCAGCATCCGCCCCAGCAACCAGCTGCCCGCCGGGCCAGGCGGGTGCAGGCGCGACCACAGGGCATCGACCGCCACGTTACGCGGCCAGCCGCGGGCATCGAGCTCCACCAGGCTGCCGGCGCCGAAACGTTCCACCAGCCAACGCGGCAGGGGCGCCCAGCCAAAACCGCCCTGGGCCATTTCCAACAGCATCAGGTAGCTCGGCGCCGACCATACCCGGCCCTTGGCCCGGCTGTCGTAGGGATTGACGATGGTCGCCAGGCGCAGTTCGCGGTGCTGTTGCAGCCGGGCCTGGTCGATATGTTGCAGGGCCGCCAAAGGGTGATTGCGCGATACGAACAGGGCGATTTCCGTGCGCTCGTCCACCGTCGCATGGTCGAGGTCCGCCGGGTAGTCGGGCTGCATTTCGGCGAAGGCGATCTGCGCCCGGCCGCGCTGGACCAGCTCGATCAGGTCGTCGCATTCGGCGATCAGGCATTCCAGCTCCAGGTCCGGGTAGCGCTGCTCGAAGGCGCTCAGCGAGGTTTCGAAACGATCCGACTGATAGGTGTCGGACAGGGCCACCGTGAGCTTGGCTTCCACGCCTTGGGCCAGTTGGCTGGCGGCCATTTCCAGGCGGCTGGTGGCGGCCAGGATGTCCTCGGCCCGTTGCAGCATGACGTGGCCTTGCGGGGTGAGGGTGGGCTTGCGGCTGCTGCGGTCGAACAGTTGCAGGTCGAGGTCGATCTCCAGGCTCGCCACCGCCGCGCTGATGGTCGACTGGCTCTTGCCGAGCTTGCGCGCGGCGGCGGAAAACGAGCCTTGGGTGGCCGCCTGGACAAAGGCCAGCAGTACTTCGTGTGAGGCCATGAACTATCGCCTTGATCGATGGTTACTGATTATGAAGTATCGGGAGGGGAGGTGATCATGGCAACCACATTCACTGGCGGGAGCCGGATCATGAGCAGCACCAAATCCTTGACCGAACGCGTTTTCCAGGCTGTGGGCTTCGAGTTGCTGGCGTTCGCGCTGTGTACGCCGCTGCTGGCCTGGATCATGGACAAGCCCTTTGTCGACATGGGCGTGGCGACCATCGCCATCGGCCTGATCGCCCTGGCCTGGAACGTGGTCTTCAATGGCCTGTTCGACCGCCTGCTCAAGCGCCTGGCCCTGGCGCCCAGCGGCTGGACCCGGGTCGCCCACGCGCTGCTGTTCGAGGGCGGCCTGGTGGCGGTGAGCGTGCCGCTGATTGCCTGGTGGCTGCAGGTCAGCCTGATGCAGGCGCTGATTCTCGACCTCGGCGTGCTGCTGTTCTTCCTGCCGTACACCTATGTCTATCACTGGGGTTACGACCTGGTGCGGGAGCGGTTGATGCTGCGTCGCCCGCTCGATCGCGCCAGTTGAAAACAGCAGGGGTCAGCGGGCGGCGTGGTGCCGTTCGATGGCCTCGAGGTAGGCCTTCATCGCCCTGGGCACTTCCTGCAGCAGCAGAATGCTCTTGAGCTGACTATTCTCCAGAGCAACCTGGAACAGGCCGATGGGCAATCCGCGCATGGCCGTCACGTAGGCGTCGCGTTCCGTGGCGCTGGCGGTGGGCAGGCGCAGGGCGAGCATGCGGTCGTAGGTTTCCTGGATCCGTGCATGAACGTCCGGGGCCTGGAGCTGGCCTGGGGCGAAGGTGGGGCTGATCATCTGCAGCAGGTCGGGGTGGGTCTCGAGGTATTCCATGATCGGCATGATCATCCGATCGATCACCTCCTGGCTGCTCAACTCGACCCAGGTGGCCGGGTCGATGGCCAGGAGGTTGGCGGTGATCTGGTCGATGGCGTCGATATGGCGCTGGCCCAGGGCGTCGAGCACGCTCTGCTTGTCGCTGAAGAAGTGGTACAGCGAACCGATGGAGGTGCCGGCTTCGCGCGCGATGCCATGCATGGTCAGGCTGGCCACTCCCTGGCTGACCAGCAGGTGGGCGCAGGCGTCGAGAATCGCCGTGACCCGTTCATGGCCACGAGTCTGTTTCGGCGAGCGCGGGTTTTTGGCCGGGAGCATTTTTGAATCGTTCATGGTCTGAGAGGCGGCAAGGAGCATACATTATGGCGCACCAGAGCGTTTGCAGTCCTCAGGTAAAACTAGACACCATCCTCTACTTTTGCAGAGAATACGCGCCATGGATCAGCGCCCTCCGCTGTCCCACCTGACTCGAAGACCATGACACTCTCTCCCAACTGGATCATCTGCGAGCATTGCGATTCGCTGTACGAATCCGTGCCGCTTGCAAAAGGCCAGACCTCCCAGTGCTCGCGCTGCGGGGCGGTGCTGGAGCGCGCCCAACATCTGAACGTGCAGCAGTTGCTGGCCCTGTCGATCACCGCAGCGCTGCTGTTCGTGTTTGCCAACGCCTTCCCGGTGATCGGCATCAGCCTCGAAGGCCTGAGCAACGAAGCCACCCTCTGGCAGTCGGTCGAAGCCCTGGCCCAGGGCCGCATCAGCCTGATCGCCGCCGTCACCGGCCTGGCCATCATCCTTGCGCCCGGCCTGCAGATCGCCTTGCTCTGCTGGGTGCTGGGGTTCGCCAACATCGGGCGCGCGGCGCCGGGCTTCAAGGCCTGCATGCGTGCCCTGGAGCACCTGCGGCCGTGGAGCATGCTGGAGGTGTGCCTGCTGGGCATCCTGGTGGCCATCGTCAAGCTGGCCGGCATGCTCGACGTGCACCCGGGCCTGGGGTTGTGGTCGCTGGCGATGCTGACGGTGCTGATCATCCTGATTTCCGGCAAGGGCATCCGCCGCCTCTGGACCGACCTGGAGGGCCGTTACTGATGAGCCAGCCTCCCTACGCCCGCAACCTGGGCCTGATGCTGTGCCACACCTGCGGCCAGACCTGCCCGCAGGACGTTCACTACTGCCCGCGCTGCGAGGCGGTGGTGCATGCGCGCAAACCCAACAGCCTGAGCCGCACCTGGGCCTTCCTGGTGGCCAGCCTGATTTTCTACATCCCGGCCAATGTGCTGCCGGTGATGTATACCCAGATCTTCGGCAGCGGCAGCGAAAACACTATTCTCAGTGGCGTGCTGGAGTTCTGGCAGCACGGCTCCTGGGACATTGCCCTGCTGATCTTCATCGCCAGCGTGGTGGTGCCGTGCATCAAGTTCTTCGTCCTGGGGATGCTGCTGATCACCTGTCAGCGCCGCAGCCATTGGGCGATGCGCGAGCGCGCCAAGCTGTACCGTTTTATCGAGGTGATCGGCTACTGGTCGATGCTCGATGTGCTGGTGGTCGCCCTGGTGGCGGCGCTGGTGCAATTCCACGCCCTGAGCTCGATCGAGCCACGCATGGGCATCCTGTTCTTTGGTTTGGTCGTGGTCCTGACGATGTTCGCGGCCATGAGTTTCGATCCCCGGCTCATCTGGGATGTAGAGGTTGAAGATGTCTGATCATCCAGGTTCCAACGCTTCAAGCGCGCCAGCGAGGCCGGGCACCCCCGCGGTCAGGACGCGCCGGTTCAATGTTTCGCTGGTGTGGATCGTGCCCATAGTCGCGGCCCTGGTCGGCCTGTCGATGCTGGTGCACAAGTCGCTGTCGGCCGGGCCCGAGATCTCCATCAGCTTCCAGACCGCCGAAGGCCTGGAAGCCAACAAGACCCAGGTCAAATACAAGAACGTGGTGATCGGCAAGGTCACCTCCATCGCCCTGAGCAAGAACCGCAGCAAGGTGATCGCCAAGGTCGAGCTGGACCAGTCGGCGGAGTCCTTCACCGCCGCCGACTCGATGTTCTGGGTGGTGCGCCCGCGCATTGGCGCCGGCGGTGTGTCCGGGGTCGACACCCTGCTGTCGGGGGCCTTTATCGGCGCCGACGCCGGCCGGGAAGAGAAGCGCAAGAAAAGCTTCGTCGGCCTGGAAACGCCACCACCGGTGACTTACGGGCAAAAGGGCAAGCGCTTTACCCTGCGCACCGATGACCTGGGTTCGCTGGACGTCGGTTCGCCGGTCTATTACCGGCGCATCGAAGTGGGCCAGGTGATTTCCTACAAACTGTCGGAAAACGGCAAGGGCGTGGACGTGCGGATCTTCGTCAACGCGCCCAACGACCAGTTCGTCACCACCGACTCACGCTTCTGGAACGCCAGCGGCGTGGACGTGACCCTGGGCGCCAACGGCCTGAAGGTCAACACCGAATCCATCTCGTCGATCCTCGCCGGCGGCATTGCCTTCGTCGAACCCAAGTACAGCCCCAACGCCAAGCCGGCCGAGGAAAACGCCAGCTACCAGCTGTTCGCCGACCCGGACACCGCACTGGCGCCGCCCGATGGCGACCCGTATTACATGCGCATGCGTTTCGACCAGACCCTGCGCGGGCTGGCGCTCAATGCGCCGGTGGAGTTCCTCGGGGTGAACATCGGCCGGGTGGTGTCGATGGACCTGGATTACGACGAGCAGAAAAAGAGTTTCTCGACCCTGGTCGGCGTGGTGATCTACCCGGCGCGGCTGGGCAAGGTCCATCAGCAACTGGAGAAGCTCAGCGGTGCCGACGAAAGCCGCGCCGGCTACCTGATCAGTACCTTCGTCCAGCATGGCCTGCGGGCCCAGGCGCGCAGCGGCAACCTGCTGACCGGGCAACTGCTCATTTCCATGGACTTCATCCCCAACGCCAAGCCGGTGGCTTTCGATCCGACCGCGCGGCCGTTGGAAATCCCTACCGTACCGGGCGGGCTCGACAAGCTGCAGGAGCAGTTGCAGCGAGTGGTGGAGAAGATCAGCAAATTGCCGATCGATGCCATCGCCAACAACCTCAATGGCAGCCTGACCGAGATGCAGAAGACCCTGGAGAACGTCAACGGCAAGGTGCTGCCAGAAATGCGCAACACCCTGGAACAGACCAAGAAAACCCTGACCACGGCCAACGACAGCTTCGCCGAGGACTCGCCGCAGCGCCTGCAACTGGGCCAGGCGATGGACGAAGTGCAGCGCACCGCCCGTTCGGTACGGGTGCTTACCGATTTCCTCAGCCGTCATCCCGAAGCACTGATCCGTGGGCGGCTCAAGGACAACCAGCCGGACGCCTACAAATCCTCGACCTCGTCTTCTCGTGAGCCTGAATCGGAAGTCCAGCCATGAAAAAAACTCTCGCGTTGCTGATCGCGTCCCTGGGCCTGGCGGCCTGCAGCTCGGCGCCGACCCACTACTACACCCTGATGCCGCCGGCGCCCGAGCCGGCGCCTGCTGGCGTCGCGGCGCCGGCCCTGCAGTTCGAGATGGCCGGGGTGCGCATTCCGATGCAGGTCGACCAGCCGCAAGTCGTGGTACGCCAGGACGGCGGCACCCTGGCGATTCTGGAAACCGCGCGCTGGAGCGCGCCGCTGGTGGACGAGTTCCATGACGCCTTGGCCAGCCAGATGGAGCAGCAACTGGGCACGCGCAACCTGGAAGGCCTGCCCAAGTCGGCGGGGCAGCCGATCCTGTCGCTGCAGACCGATGTGCGCCGCTTCGAATCGGTGCCGGGGCGTTATGCGCTGATCGACGTGGTGTGGAACCTGCGCCTGCGCGGTGACGGCGTCGAGCGCCGCAGCCTGACCTGCAGCAGCCGCATCAGCCAGCCGGCCAGCGTCGAGCTGTCGAGCCTGGTCCAGGCCCATCAGCGGGCCATCGGCGAACTGGCCAAACGCATTGCCGGCACCGCCAAACGCTGGGCGCAGAACCCGGCCACGCGCTGTTCCTGACACCCATCCCCTGTAGGAGCGAGCGGGCTCGCGATGCACGTAACGCGGTCGATCGAATGTACCGCGTACCTCATCGCGATCCCGCTCGCTCCTGGCGTTTTGGCGCGGCTTAACGCCGTGCCGACAGCTGCTGCGGCGCAAGGAAGGCGTCGTGGAAGTAGTCGCGAAACGCCTGCATCGCCGGGGTGAACGCCCGTTCGTGATGCCAGGCCAGGCCGACGCTCATGGGTGTCACCGGGTCGCTCACGCTCAGGGTTTCGATGCGTTTGCCTTCCAGCGACCAGGGGCGGTGCACCAGGTCCGAGAGGATCGCCACGCCGCTGCCGTTGGCCACCATGCTGCGCACCGCCTCCACCGAACTGGTGCGCACCCGCACCCGGGGTTTCTGCCGGGCGTTTTCCCAATAGCGCATGGCGCTCTGTTCGGCTTCGTCGACGGTCAGCAGGATGTAGGGTTCCTGCGCCACGTCGGCGAGGCTGACGGTGGCGCGCTCGCACAGTGGGTGATGGCTGGGCAGCCACAGGCGGCGTTCGGAGTTGAACAGGGTTTCGGAGACGATGTCCGGGTGGGTGAGGTTGGCGGTCAGCACCACGGCCATGTCGAAGCGGCCTTCCAGCAGGCCCTGTTCGATGGCCTGGCGTTCCTGTTCGTGGACCTCGATGGTCACGTCCGGATGCCAGTGTTCCAGGCGTTGCAGGTGGTGCGGCAGGAAGTAGCCGATCACCGTGTAGCTGGCCGCCAGGTGCAGCACGCCGCTGGCGCGGTAGTCTGGCAGCGGGCTGTTCAGCGCATCGTCGACACTGCGCAGGATCACATAGGCGCGGTTGAGAAAATGCCGTCCGGCGTCGGTCAGGTTCATGCCCTGGGCCGAACGCAGGAACAGCTGCACGCCGAGCATGGCTTCCAGTTCCTTGATTGCCGTGGTCACCGCCGACTGGGAGATGTTCAGGTGGATCGCCGCCTGGGAAATCTGCCCAATCTCGGCGGTGGCGACGAAGTAGCGGACCTGGCGCAGGGTGAGGGACATCACGAATTCCTCAAGGCTTCTGTAGGAGCGAGGCTTGCCCGCGATGAGATCATGACAAACGCCACCGGACCAGACTCCTGAACCGGTGGTGGGATCACTGACGCCATCGCGGGCAAGCCTCGCTCCTACATGAGTGTCGGTATCTGTTTTTCAGAAGATGCCGTATCTGATAATAGATCTTCCCAAGGGGTCAAGGGCGGCCGTAATTTCCACTGCACGAAGTCACGAGCAGTTGGAGCAACAGCGATGCAGGCAGTGGATTTCAATTCGGACATGGGCGAGAGCTTTGGCCCCTGGACCATCGGCGATGGCGTCGACAACGAGCTGATGGGCTTCATCAGCTCGGCCAATATCGCCACCGGCTTTCATGCCGGCGACCCCGGCACCATGCGGCGTACCGTCGAGCAGGCCAAGCGTCTGGGTGTGGCCATCGGTGCCCATCCGGGGTTCCGCGACCTGGTGGGGTTCGGCCGCCGGCACATCAATGCCCCGGCCCAGGAACTGGTGGACGACATGCTCTATCAGCTCGGCGCCCTGCGCGAACTGGCGCGGGTCCAGGGCGTGGCGCTGCAACACATCAAGCCCCATGGCGCGCTCTACATGCACCTGGCGCGGGATGAAGAAGCCGCCCGCTTGTTGGTTGAATACCTGCAAGTCCTGGAACCCGGGCTGCTGCTGTATTGCATGCCCGGTTCGGTGATCTGGCGGGTCGCCAGGGAGCTGGGCCAGCCAGTGATCCGCGAGTTCTACGCCGACCGCGAATACGACCTCAGCGGCTCCATCGTCTTCACCCGCAACGTGCGCGCCCTCGATCCGGCCACAGTCGCCGCCCGTGTGGTGCGCGCTTGCCAGCAAGGCCTGGTGCGCACCGTGGAGGGCGAGGACCTGGAGATCGAGTTCGACTCCATCTGCCTACACAGCGACACCCCTGGCGCCCTGTGCCTGGTGGAGGCCACCCGCGCCGCCCTGGACCAGGCCGGGATCGAGGTGCGTGCGCCGCGTTGAGTCCATCCGCGATCCTCATCCATAACACCAGGCGCGAAGACGCCGGGGTTCGCCGAAGATTTTTTGCCTGCCTTTCTACAACTATTCCAAGAGGAACAGACATGGCCGAACATTCCGTTATCACCCCCTTGCCGGGCACCTTCTATCGCAAGGCCACGCCCGAGTCGGCGCCCTTCGTCGAGGTTGGCGAGCGCGTCGACGCCGACACCGTGATTGGCCTGATCGAAGTCATGAAGCAGTTTTCCGAACTGACCGCCGGGACGGCTGGTCGCCTCACGGCCTTCGCGGTACAGGACGGCGATCCGGTGGAACCGGGTCAGGTCGTTGCCACGCTTGATGACCAGTGAGGGCAGGCCCATGACTCGAACCATCAGCACTCAAGCCATCAGCAAACTGCTGGTGGCCAACCGTGGCGAAATCGCCGTGCGCATCATTCGCGCGGCCAAGGCCCTGGGTATCCCCACCGTGGCTGCGTGCAGCGAAGCGGACGTCGACTCCATGGCTGCGCGCCTGGCCGATGAGGTGCAGGTGCTGGGCCCCGCCCGCGCCGACCAGAGCTACCTGAACGTGCAGGCGTTGCTGGGTGCCTTGCAGGCCAGCGGCGCCAATGCGGTGCACCCCGGCTACGGGTTTCTCTCGGAGAACGCCGAGTTCGCCGCAGCTGTGGAAGCGACGGGGGCGATCTTCGTCGGGCCCAGCCCGGACACCATTCGCCGCATGGGCGACAAGGCCGAAGCCCGGCGCACTGCCCAGGCCGCCGGGGTGCCGGTGGTGCCGGGTTCGCCCGGGGAACTGTTCGAACTCGACATGGCCCTGCAAGCCGCCGAGGCCGTGGGGTTTCCGCTGCTGATCAAGGCCTCGGCCGGTGGCGGTGGACGAGGTATTCGCCTGGCGGAAAACGCCAGCCAACTGGCGGAAGAATTCCCCCGTGCCCAGCGCGAGGCGCAGACCGCCTTCGGCAATGGCGCGCTGTACCTGGAGCGTTTTATCGGCAAGGCCCGGCACATCGAAGTGCAGGTGCTGGGCGATGGCAAGCACGCGGTGCACCTGTTCGAGCGTGAGTGTTCGCTGCAACGGCGGCGGCAGAAAATCTTCGAGGAAGCGCCATCGCCGGTCCTCAACAACCTGCAGCGGGAAACCCTGTGCGCCAGCGCCGTGCGCCTCAGCGAAGCTCTCGGTTACAGGGGCGCGGGTACCCTGGAATACCTGTATGACGAGGCCAGCGGCGAGTTCTTTTTCATCGAGATGAACACGCGGATCCAGGTCGAGCATCCGGTCAGCGAGCTGGTGACCGGCATCGACCTGGTCCAGGCCCAGTTGCGCATTGCCGGCGGCGAACCGCTGGGGTTGCGGCAAAGCGATATCCGCCTCAATGGCGCGGCCTTGCAGATGCGCATCAACGCCGAAGACCCGGCCCGGGACTTCTTTCCCTGCCCCGGGGTGGTGCAGGAGCTGATCTGGCCGCAGGAGGCGGGTGTGCGGGTCGACAGTCATTTGTACCCGGGCTACCGCGTGCCGCCGTACTATGACTCGCTGCTGGCCAAGCTGATCGTCCATGGTCGCGACCGTGGCGAGGCCCTGGCCCGGGCGCGGATCGCCCTGGAACACTGCACATTGACTGGCATGGCCAGCACCCTGGGCCTGCACCGGGAACTGCTCGCCGAGCCCTGGCTGCACCACGCCGACTTCCATACCGGCACCCTGGAAACCTGGCTGGCCGCACGCCGTATGGGAGGTGCCGCATGAACACCGCGATCCGCTACAGCTTCGGCGCTGACGAGCACCTGTTCGCCGAGGTCAGCGACAGCATGTCCCTGGAAGCCTTCTTCAAGGGCATGGCGGTGACCCGCGCCGTGGAGCGGCTGGAGCTCGATGGCGTACTCGATGTGTGCCTGGCCAACGCCTCGTTCCAGATCCGTTTCGACCCCGACCGCATTGCCCCCCACGCACTGCTCGAAGCCGTGCAAGGGGCCGAGGCCGAGGCGGTGGCCGAACGCACCCTGCACACCCGGATCATCGAGATCCCGGTGCTGTACAACGATCCCTGGACCCATGAAACCCTGATGCGTTTTCGCGACCGGCACCAGGACCCGAGCGCTACCGACCTGGAGTACGCGGCGCGGATCAATGGCCTGGCGGACGTCGAGGCGTTTATCGCCGCCCACAGTGGCGCGCCCTGGTTCGTGTCGATGGTGGGTTTCGTCGCCGGCCTGCCGTTCATGTTCCAGATGGTCGAGCGCGAGCGCCAGTTGCAGGTGCCCAAGTACCTGCGGCCGCGCACCGACACGCCAAAGCTGACCCTCGGCCACGGTGGCTGTTTCGGCTGCATCTACTCGGTGCGCGGCGCCGGCGGCTACCAGATGTTCGGCGTCACCCCGGCGCCGATCTACGACCCGCAGCAGAACCTGGCGTACTTCAAGGAACACATGGTGTTCTTCCGTCCGGGCGACATCGTGCAGTTCAAGCCCATGGACCGCGAGGCCTATGACCGGGCGGTGGCCGAGGTCGAGGCCGGGCGGTTCGACCTGCGCATCCGTCCGGTGGAGTTCTCCCTGGATGCGTTCCTCGCCGACCCGGTCGGTTATCCCAAGTCGTTGCAGGAGGTGCTGGCATGATCAAGGTCATCAAACCCGGCCTGGCTACCTCGGTGCAGGACCTGGGCCGCGAAGGTTACTACCACCTGGGCATTCCGCCGTCCGGGGCCCTGGACCAGTACGCCCTGAGCGCGGCCAACCAGCTGGTGGGCAACCCGGCTGGCGCGGCGGGGCTGGAGTGCACATTGCTCGGCCCGGAACTGGTATTCACCCGCGATGCGTTGGTGGCGGTCTGTGGCGCCCACATGACACCCAGGGTCGATGGCGTGGACATGCACCTGGACACCGCCTTTGCGGTCAAGGCCGGGCAAGTGCTGCGCTTCGATTTTCCCAAGGCTGGCGCCCGGGCCTACCTGGCGGTCGCCGGTGGCATCGATGTGCCGCTGGTGCTGGGCAGTCGCTCGACCTATGCCCTGGGCGGCCTCGGTGGTTTCCAGGGGCGGCGGCTGGTGGCGGGGGACGAGTTGCCGGTGGGTATCGACAGCGCGAAGAGCCGGCCGGGAGCCAGCCTGCCCATGGCCCTGCGCCAGGCGCTGGGTGGCGAGATCAGCCTGCGGGTGGTGCCCGGTCTGTACTACGAGCGCCTGACCGACGCGGCCAAGGCCAGCTTCTTTGCCGAGCCCTGGACCGTGGGTTCGGAAGCCGACCGCATCGGCTATCGCTTCAAGGGCGGCAGCGCCCTGGGCTTCCAGCCACGGGAGCAGCCGTTCGGCGCCGGTTCCGATCCGTCGAACATCGTCGACAGCTGCTACCCCATAGGTTCGATCCAGGTGCCCGCCGGGCTCGAACCCATAGTGCTGCACCGCGATGCGGTGTCCGGTGGCGGCTACGCCATGATCGGCACGGTGATCAGCGCCGACCTCGACCTGATCGGGCAGATGCAACCCAACCAGAAGGCCCGTTTCGTCGCGGTGACCCTGGAAGAAGCGCTGGAGGCCCGGCGCTCCTACAAGAAAAAGCTCGCCTGTCTGAGCAAGCTGTTCCCTTCCTGATTCTGCCCGCCGCCTGGCGCGGGTAAATGCCAAAAGGTTGGTCGCCACCGCGCTTCGGTGCGGTGGCGGCTGCCCGCGCTTCAACCTTTGACTGGTCCTGGAGTTCACGCATATGGCTGCTTTATCGCAAGCGAATCAAACCGGGCAGGACCCGGCCAATCTCCCTGTCGCCGCGGATGCGCGCATGGGCAAGCTGTCGCTGACCATGGCCTGGTGGGCCGTGTGCAGTGCCATGTTCTACATCGTGGTCGGTGCGTCCCTGGCGTTGGCCCACGGCACCCGCAATGCGCTGATCGGCATGCTGCTGTCGGTGCTCTGTTATGGCCTGGTCAACAGCGTACTCAGCCGTTTCGCCATGCGCAGCGGGTTGTCGGTGGCGCTGTTTTCCCGGCTGCTGTTCGGCAGCAGCGGGGCCTGCCTGGCGACACTGATCTTCTTCTCCACGGCGATCTACTACGCGGTGTTCGAAGGTTCGGTGATCGCCGTGGCGCTCAATCACCTGTATCCGCAGCTGGTGTATCCGCTGGCCGCCCTGCTGGTGGTGTTGTACAGCGTGCCGCTGGTTCTGGGCAGCGTGCAGCACTGGCTGGACAAGCTCAACGGCGTGCTGCTGCCGGTGTACCTGGGCGGGCTGCTGGTGGCGGTGGGGCTGTCGATCGCGCGTTATGGCTACCAGCCGCAGTGGCTGGATTTCGGCCCGGCCAGTCCCGGTGCCTTTGCCTGGTGGGACTGTTTCGTGGCGTATATGGGGGTGTGGATCCTGATGCTGTTCACCTTCGACTACGCGCGTTTCGGCAAGCCTGAAGACGCCGGCTACCACGGGCGCTGGAACTTCGGCATGCCGTTCTACGCGGTGACTTTCCTGCTCAACGGCGCGGCGGGCATCTACCTGGTCAGCAGCATTCCCCACGAAGGCGCGCTCAACGAAGTCTCGGTGGTGATGGCGATCCTGCAACTCATGGGGTTGTGGGGGCTGCTGTTCGTCTGGGCCACGCAAACCCGGATCAACACCGCCAATTACTACCTGGCGACCCTGAACATGCAGGCGTTCTTCGGCCGCTTCGGCGTGCGCGGTTCCTACCTGATGTGGGCTCTGGCGGTGGGAGTGATCGTCTATGTGCTGATGCTGGCGGACGTGTTCGCCTATCTGCTCAAGGCACTGGCCTACCAGGGCATCTTCGTTGTCGCCTGGGTTGGCGTGGCGCTGGCGCAGATCCTGTCCGGGCGCACCGAGGTGGCGGCCATCGAGCGCGTCGGGGCGTTCAACGGCGCGGGGCTGGGCGCCTGGTTCGGCGGGACCGCCCTGGGCCTGTTGCTGATGTGGGCCGGCGGCGGGCTGGCGAGTTTTTCCGCGCCGCTGACCGGGGTGCTGGCGTTTGTCTTGCAGGCGGGCCTGTCCAGCCGCAGCCGCGGCAGATTGCCTGCCATCAGCTGAGATCCGATCATGTAGGAGCGAGGCTTGCCCGCGATAAGGCTGCGACAGACACCACCCGCTTCGAATCCTTGAACGGTGTAGTGACCACTGACGCTATCGCGGGCAATCGAGCGTCGACCGGCCGCTCCTACCAGGAGAGGTAGTGTTCAGAACAATTGGGTGAACAGCCAGTACAGGCTGCCGGACAGCAGGATCGCCGCCGGCAGGGTCAGCACCCAGGCCATCAGCAGGTTGCGGATGGTCTGCATCTGCAGGCCGCCGCCGTTGGCGACCATGGTCCCGGCCACACCTGAAGACAATACGTGGGTGGTGGACACCGGCAGGCCGAACATGTCGGCGGCGCCGATGGTCAGCATCGCCACGGTTTCCGCCGAAGCGCCCTGGGCGTAGGTCAGGTGGGTCTTGCCGATCTTCTCGCCGACGGTGACCACGATGCGTTTCCAGCCGACCATGGTGCCCAGGCCGAGGGCGATGGCCACGGCGATCTTCACCCACAGCGGAATGAAGCGCGTGGCGTTGTCGATCTGCTGCTTGAACAGTTGCAGCTTGCCCTGGGTGTCGGCGTCGAAGTCGCCGACCTGGTTCTTGTCCATCAGGCGGATGGTTTCGCTGCTCAGGTACATATCGTTGCGCACGTTGCCCATGGCTTCGGCCGGCACCTTGGCCAGGGAGCCGTAGCCCTTCACTTCGTCACCGATATGACCGGTCAGGGCGGCCAGGGCCGGGACCAGCTGCGGCGTGGCTTCCTTGCTGCGCACATAGTCGGAAAGCACCGCGCGCGGGTCGGCGGGGGCCGGTTGCGGGGCGCTTTTCACCAGGGCCTGTTGGGTGACTTCTGCCACGGCGGCGAATTGCAGGGCCTGGTCGGCCGGCATGGTGCGGTTCAGTGCGTAGGCCATGGGCAGGGTGCCGACCAGGATCAGCATGATCAAGCCCATGCCTTTCTGGCCGTCGTTGGAGCCGTGGGCGAAGGACACGCCGGTGCAGGTGACGATCAGCATGCCGCGAATCCACCACGGCGGCGGGGTGTTGCCCTTGGGCGCCTTGTACAGCGCACGGTTCTTCACGAACAGGCGCAGGGCCAGGAGCAGCAGGGCGGCGAAGGCGAAGCCGATCAGCGGCGAGAACAGCAGGGCATAGCCGACCTTGGTGGCCTGGCTCCAGTCCACGCCGCTGGTGCCGTCGCGGCCGTGCATCAGGGCGTTGGCCACGCCGACGCCGATGATCGAGCCGATCAGGGTGTGGGACGACGAGGCCGGCAGGCCCAGCCACCAGGTGCCGAGGTTCCACAGGATGGCGGCGATCAGCAGGGCGAAGATCATGGCGAAGCCGGCCGACGAGCCGACCTGCAGGATCAGCTCCACCGGCAGCAGGGCGATGATGCCGAAGGCCACCGCGCCGCTGGACAGCAGCACGCCGAGAAAGTTGAAGAAACCCGACCAGACCACCGCGAAATGCGGCGGCAGCGAGTGGGTGTAGATCACCGTGGCCACGGCGTTGGCGGTGTCGTGGAAACCGTTGACGAATTCGAAGCCCAGGGCGATCAGCAGCGCCACGCCAAGCAGCAGGAACGGGGTCCAGGTGGTGACCGTGGTGCCCAGCTCGTGCATGTCGTGCATCAGGCTGTAGGCGGTGAACAACAGGCCCATGGCGAGGATCGCGAAGAACACCACGAGGGTGAAGGGGCTGGCTTTTTTATCCAGCTGCGGTCTGGCTTCGAGGACGGGGGAAGGGGAGGCGGCGGTCAGTGAAGGGGTGGCCATTGCCGGACAATCCTGTGGGAGAAAGGAGTGTCGCCCATGATCGTTGCCAAATATTACAGAGAGACTGCCTCAGGTCAGTGTTTGGGTGAATCCTTTAACCACTGGTCAAGAAGCCGCCCCTTTTCTGTAGGAGCGAGCGGGCGGCGATCCGATTTGCCCGCGATGGCGTCGGTGGCCGCTGCCGCAGGCTGCGATCGGTCTGGGCCGGCCGTGGCGGCCTTGAAATCGCCGGAGGTCCTGCGGACCTTGCGCAGCCTGTGGCAGCGGCTAAGGGAATAGAGACTACATATCCTGGCGTTTGCGAAACGCCCAGCGACCGGCGATGACGGTGAAGGTGGCGACCAACGCGACGAGGATCCAGAAGCCTTCCGGGTCGCTGGAGAAGGGAATGCCGCCGACGTTCATGCCGAAGAAGCCGGCGATGATGTTGATCGGCAGCGCCAGCACCGTGACCACGGTCAGGGTGAACAGGGTGCGGTTGGTCTGTTCGTTGATATTGGCGGCGATCTCTTCCTGCAGCAGCTTGATCCGCTCGCCGAGGGCGGTGAGGTCGTTGATGATCAGGGCGAACTCCTCGGTGGACTTGCGCAGCTCCTTGACGTCCTCCTTCTGCAACCATGGCGGCGGCCGGTTGAGCAGCCGCAGCAGCGAGCCCGGCTCCAGCGCCAGCAGGCGTTGCAGGCGCACCAGCACCCGGCGCATGGCCCCCAGTTCCGCGCGGTTGGTGGAGATCCGCGCGGCCAGCAACTGGTCTTCGATCTGGTCGACGTTGAGGCTGGTCTTGCGCACGATTTGGGTCAGCACTTCGCCCTGGTCGCGCAGCAGGTGCACCAGCAGTTCCAGGGGCGAGCGGAAACGTTCGCCGGCCTTGACCGAGGAACGCAGCTTGTCCACCGAATGCAGGGGTTGCAGGCGCGCGCTGACGATCAGTCGGCTGCGCACGCAGACCCACAGGGTGGAGATGTCCGAGGAGACCATGCTGCCGAAGTTGAACACCACGTCGTTGACCACCGCTAGCAGCGCCGAGTCCACATGCTCGATGCGGGTCGAGCGCGAGCCTTCGTGCAAGGCCTCGAAGAATTCTTCCGGCAGCGCCAGGTGGGTCTGCATCCAGCGTTCGCAGGCGGCATGCGCCAGGTTCAGGTGCAGCCAGAGAAAATCCTCGCCATCGTCCGGCTGTTGCAAGGCTTGCAGGGCCTTGGCCGAATCCAGTTCGCGACCCCGCTCGCCGGGGCGAAACGCGAAGCCGTAGAGCAGGCCAAACAGATCCGAATCGCGATGGGCATGGTCGATGCTGTGGTTCATGGAGGCTCGCAGGAGGGAAGGCACCTGTAGGCGGTTTACAGGTTCACTTGAGCCCGATCATCGCAAGGCCGCATGACCATTTTGTGACGGTTTGAAGTGCAACATTCAGCACCTATAACCGACTGTCGGAGGCCCTCAAGAATGCCTCTTTCAGGCCGATCACGCATATGACTACTGCGCGACCGGCTTGCCCCGGTTCGCCTGACAGGGATGTTCGCACGCTACCCATGCCCGCCTCGGGCGTGCTCTATCCCTGTTGAGAGATCTCATTCGATGTCCTTGCAAAAATCCCTGAGAGCGCAAGTCCTGGCTTTGTTGAGCGGCAGCCTGCTGGCGATGCTGTTGATCGCGCTGGCGTGTTTTCACTTCCTGTCCAATGGCGTGCAAGGTTATCGCGAGCTGATCGAGGGGCCGCTGCGCACCTCGCAACTGATCGATGAAGCCAACCTGCAATTCAAGGTCCAGGTGCAGGAATGGAAAAACGTGTTGCTGCGTGGCAAGCAGAGCGCCGAGCTGAGCAAATACTGGCAGCAGTTCGAGGATCGCCAGCGCGATGTGCAGGGCATTCTTGGCCAGTTGGCGGCGGAGCCGGGCATCGATGCGGCGCTCAAGGGCCGGATCGAGCGCCTGCGTGAAGAGCACCGGGTGTTGGGCACGGCGTACCAGAAAGGTCGCGATGCCTTTGTCGCCGCCGGTGCCGACCCGGCCGCCGGCGATGCCGCGGTCAAGGGCGTGGACCGCGCCGCCAGCGAGCAGATGAGCGAACTGGTGAGCGAGCTGCGCAAGCAGGGCAGCGAGCAGTCGCGGGATATCAGCGCCGGCGCCCAGCGCACAGTGTGGATCGGCCTGCTGGTGATGCTGGCCTCGGGTTTGCTGATCGGCCTGCTGAGCCTGTGGCTGGTCAACCGCAGCCTGGTGGAACCGATCCGCCAGTTGATCGACTACGTGGCGCAACTCAGCCGTGGGCGGATTGCCGAGCGCGTGGCCAGCAGCCGCCAGGACGAGTTGGGCAAGCTGGCGGTGGCCGCCAACACCTTGCGTGATTTCCTCGCCGAAACCTTCAGCCGCCTGCAGCGCAGCGGGTCCGACCTGGACAGCGCCAGCGGCGAGCTGAATGCCATTGCCACCCTGATGTCCCAGGGCACCAACGATCAGTTCAACCGCACCGACCAGGTCGCCACGGCGATGAACGAAATGTCCGCCACCGCCCAGGAAGTGGCACGCCATGCGGCGGATGCGGCGCGGGCCGCCGATGACGCCGACCAGTCGGCCCAGCAGGGCGAGCAGGTGATGCAGGGCACCATCCACACCATCACCCTGATGCGCGGTGAAATCGCCAACACCGCCGAGGTGATCCGCCGCCTGGAAGCCGACAGCGGGCGTATCGGCAAGGTCCTGGAAGTGATCCGCGGCATCGCCGAGCAGACCAACCTGCTGGCACTCAACGCCGCCATCGAGGCGGCGCGGGCCGGCGAGGCCGGACGTGGTTTCGCCGTGGTCGCCGACGAGGTACGCAGCCTGGCACAGCGCACCGCGGCATCGATTATCGAGATCAACCAGATCATCCAGAGCGTGCAGACCGGCGCGCTGGACGCCGCCCATGCGATCGAGAGTGGCCAGGCGCGCAGCGATGCCAGCGTCGAGCAGGTGACCCAGGCCGGCGCCATGCTGGAGCGGATCACCGAGGCGGTCGAGGCGATCCGCGACATGAACCGGCAGATCGCCACGGCGGCGGAGGAGCAGACTTCGGTGGCCGAGGACATCTCGCGCAACCTGACCGAGATCACTTCGATCGCCAGCACCAACCTGGATAACGTGCAACGCACCGAACGCGCCAGCCAGAACCTGCACGAGCTGTCGGGGCAGTTGAACGAGGTGACGGCACGCCTGAGTGCCTGATGCGTCGGTGAATAAAAAAGCCGCGTGGCCTTTCGGGCACGCGGCTTTTTTGTATTGAAGCATTACTTGTCTTGCTTGTTGCTCAGGACCTTGCCGGTCTTGGCATCCAGATCGACGTCCCACTCGACGCCCTTGGCGTCACGCAGTTCCACCTGGTAGACATAGGCACCGGCCGCAGTCTGTTCCAGTTCGGTGTCGGTGATGCTGGCGGCGGTGGTGCCAGGGTGTTCGGCCAGTGCCGCCTGGTTGAGTTTTTCCAGGTCCATGATGGTGCCGGCCTTGAGCAGGCCCGGGATCAGGTCCGGGCGCACGTCGGCCTGGGCCAGGCCTGCGGTCAGGGTCAGGGCGGTCGCGGCGAACAGGGCAGTCAACGTTTTCATAGTGTCTTTCCTTGGGGTGATTCGTTTTGAGTGGGTTCAGATTAGCCGGCACAACTTAATTCACCCTTAATTCAGCGCAAGCTTTGCGCCGTTTGTTCAATTCCAGTGCCCCTCGGGTATTTCAAGCTGTGCTCTCGAACAGGAGAGGCAGTGATGAAAACAATGATCAAAGGCTTGTACGGTCCGGCGTTCTTTGCCGGCTTCATCGGCGCTGGCGTGTGGGTGATCGGCACGCCGGGGTTGGCCCCGGGCTGGTTGCTGCTGGTGTTCGCCGGGGCGCTCGGGGTGTCCTTCCTGGCGGAGTGGTGGTTGCCCTATGAGGTGGACTGGAATCGCCCACAGCAGGATCGCCTGCGCGACGTGTTGCACGCGCTGGTCAATGAAAGCCTGAACGCCCTGGGGTTGCTGCTGTTGCCGGGGTTGGTGAGCCTGCTGGCGTTCGATGGGCTGTGGCCGCGCGGCTGGTCGCTGTGGGCGCAGCTGGCGCTGGCGATTGTCATCGCCGACTGCGGCCTGACCCTGGCGCATTATTTCAGCCACCGGCTGTCCTGGCTGTGGCGCCTGCACGCGGTGCATCACAGCGTGCAGCGCTTGTATGGCTTCAATGGCTTGATGAAACACCCGCTGCATCAACTGCTGGAAGCCAGCGCCGGGCTGTTGCCACTGCTGTTTTTGGGAGTCCCCTTGCCAGTGGCGCAGTTGCTCGCATTTGCCATCGCCACCCAGCTGCTGTTGCAGCACTCCAATGTCGACATGCGCCCCGGTCCCCTGGGCTGGGTGTTCGCCTGGGCGCCGATGCACCGCTTTCACCACATGAAGTACGGCACCGCCGGCAATGTGAATTTCGGCCTGTTCTTGAATGTCTGGGACTGGCTGCTGGGCACGGCGTTTTACTCTTCGACCTACCCGATGCGCCAAGGCGACCTGGGCATCGGTAGCCAGCCGGATTATCCGCAGGCGTATTGGCAACAATTGCTCGCCCCCTTCAGCAGGCAAGCCGTCCATGAGGAACCGCCGGTGCCCTTGCCGCTGCGGCATTGAGTCAGTCCAGCAGGCGCAGCTCGATGTGTTGCAGGGCCTGGCGCGCGGTGACGCCGAACAGGGTTTTCAGGGTGCGGGAGAAGTGCGCGGAATCGGCAAAGCCGGCGCCATGGGCCGCCTCGGTGATGGCCTGGCCCGCCAGTACCAGGCCCATCGCCAGGCGCAGGCGCCGCCACAGCACCAGGCGCCGCACCGGCAAGCCGAGCTGGCCGCTGAACAGCCGTTCGAGCTGGCTCAGGGACAGGTGCGCATGGGCCGCCAGGGCGCTGGCCGAGACCTTGCCGGCCAATTGTTTGTCGAGGGCGGCCAGGGCCTTTTCGATCCGCCGGTCTTGCAAGGTTCGGCGCGGGCAATGCCGCAGCGCCTCGGCCAGCGCCGGCAGCGTCAGCTCGACACCCAGCAGGCTGTGTTGCAGGGCCTGGGCGTCAATCGTCAGCGGTTCGGCGTAGAGGGTGAACAGGGTCCCGGGCGCGTCGAGGATGGCATGCCGTTGCATGGCCGGGATGAACACGTGGCGGGCGGTGCAGGGCTGGCCGTCGAGGCTGACGGTGACCGGCGCAGCGGGGGCGAGGATCAGTTGATGGGCGTAGTGGGCGTGGGGCGCGGTGCGCCCCAGCTCGCCCTGGATCAGTCCGTAGTCACGCCCGAGCCACAGCTGGCCTGTCCACTCGGGCGTGCGCACGGCGACCGGCTCAGTAGCCGTTGGCCTCGAGCAGCTGGCTCACGCTGCCGCTGGCCGGACGCTTGACGTACTTGAGCAGCTCCGAGGCGCGGTTGGTGAAGATGCCGTCGACACCGGAGTCCAGGACCTTCTTGAAGTCCACCGGCTCATCGATGGTGTAGACGTGCACCAGCAGGCCCTGGTCGTGGGTGAACTGGTTCATCCAGGGTTGCACCAGGTCGAAGTAGCTCTGGTCGCCGCCATTGGTCAGTGCTGCCGACGGGCCGGTGCCGATGGCGCCCTGGGCCTTGGCGTAGCTGACCCACTGCTCGAACTCGGCCTTGTCCTTGGGTTCCTGCTTGGCGTAGTAGGCTGCCTTGTCCTTCTCGCCGCTGTTGGCGAAGGTCACGTCGGACTTGGGCTGCATGCCGCCTTCACCGATCCACAGCAGGAGGATCTTCGGCACCTTGGGCATTTCTTTCTGCAGCAGTTCCAGGCTGCTCTTCTCGAAGGTCTGCAGCACCACCTTGCCTTTGCCCTGGCCTACCGCCAGGTCGCTTTTCGCCAGCTTGGAGCCAGCCGGGCTGAGCCAGCCGCGGTCCTGGAGTTTTTCCTTGAGGTCGTGCTCGATGCCGGGGAACTGCTGGGGCTCCTTGGTCTCGATGTACAGGCCGGGCTTGTGATGCGGGTTGCTCTGGGCGATGTCGATGATTTCGTCGAGGGTCAGGATCTTCAGGCCGACGTAGCTCGCACGGGCGCGGTCGGGATAGGCCTGGTTGAACCAGCTGCCGGCGTCGAGGGTTTTCAGTTCGGCCATGGTGAAGGCGTTGGCCGGGCTGTCCTTGCGCTCGGGAAACTTGCTGGCGACGTCGGTGGTGCGTTGCAGGTTGTTGTCATGCAGGGCGAACAGCACGCCGTCCTTGCTGCGTTGCAGGTCCATTTCCAGGTAGTCGGCACCCAGGTCGCGGGCCAGCTTGTAGGCCGCGGCGGTGGACTCCGGTGCATCGAAGGACGCGCCCCGGTGAGCGATCACTGCCGGGTGTGGAATGCCTTGGCTGACAGCCAGTGCGGTGGGGCTTGGGCTGGCGGCCTGTGCCTGGCCCAGGCCAAGCATCAGGCTCAGCATCAGGGCGCTTTTGGTGAAGGTGGCAGGCATGGTCGAGGTCCTTTCGTGGAGGGCGGTTTTCAAAGGACTACCTTTTAACAATTGAATGGCCGTTGTGCTATCGCGAAACCGACATAAATCTGCACCTGCGGCAAATTTCCCGACGCTTTTGTGGGGGGCTTTGCAGTACGCTTGCGCCCTGAAGTTTCCCCGTCAGAGGGAAGCCCTGGAACAAGTCCACTCTTGCCCTGCGTGTAAACCATCGATCACCTGTCCTGCGGGACACTCAGTGAGGTTTACCATGCGCATCACATCCGAACTCATCTGCCAGGCCGCCGACCAGCTCAAGGGTTTTGTCGGGTTCAACCGCAAGAGCGGCCAGCACATCGTGCGCTTCAGCGAAGACTCCTTCGGCATGGACGTAGCCGACGACGCCATCACCCCCGCCAGCGAATTCGTCTGGGCCACCGCCGAGGGCCAGGTCATGGTGCTCAAGCGCGAGCTGATCCAGTTGCTGCTGGAGCAGAACATCGACGAGCGCATCAACATCAGCGAACCCTTGCGCGTGTACATGCGCCGCACCGACCTGCCGGAGATTTCGGCGGTGCGCAATCGGCTGCCGGCGGCGCAATAGTCCAGGCGTCACGCTTGGCGGGGGAGAGGTCTCAGCGTTCGAACAGATAGGCGCGTTCGACCTTGCACACCCGGGTATGACAGGCCGCGTACCAGTCGCTGCGCCCGCGTTCACGGGCGATGCAATGTTCGGCGTGCTGCTTCCAGGCAAGGATAGAAGCCTGGTCCTGCCAATAGGAGACGGTGATGCCGAAGCCATCCTCGTTACGCGCGAACTCCATGCCGAGAAATCCCGGCTGCTGTTGCGCCAGCTCGACCATGCGTTCGGCGGCCTGTTCGTAGGCCGGGTCCGGCTCGCGGCGTTGGGCGCTGAAAATCACCGCGTAATAGGGCGCCTCGGGTGTGCGGGCGATCATGCGTGGCGCTCCAGGCAAGCGGCGAGCAGGGCGCTGGCCAGGGGCGGCACGACGCCTTTGAGCGCCGCCCGTTCCGGCTGGAACAGGGTGGCGATGAAAAACCGATGGTCGCGCAGTTCCACCGCCCGCAGGTCGCCGGCCGAGTCGTAGCCGCTGGGGCGCAGGTTGTGCTCGAGCAATTGCGCGGCGAACTGCGGGTTGACCCCGTAGCGACAGCGATAACCCTCGCTGATCTGGCGCTCGCCATAGGCTTCGGCGATGCGACTGCCTTCACACAGATGAATGCTGTCGGTGGCTTCCACCAAGGCGCAGGTCAATGGCGTGAGCACGGCGCGCTCGGCCTCGGGATGGGTTTCGCCGTGCTCGGCATCGGCCCAACCCAGCACGTTACGCGCGTACTCCAGCACCGCATGCTGAAAACCGCCGCAGGTGCCGAGGAAGGGCCGATGCTGTTCGCGGGCAAAACGGATCGCCCGCAAGGCACCGTCCATCGAGCGGTAGGGGCTGGCGGGCACACACCAGATGCCGTCGAACGCTTGCAACGGCTCGTCGCAGGTCAGGCTGTCGGTGGCCATCCAGCGATAGTGCACCTTGAGGCCGGTTTCCTCGGCGGCCATTTCCAGGGCCCGGGGAATGGCCTGGTGCGCGATGACCTGAGGGTCGTAGTCGCCTACCAGGGCGATGTGCAGGGTGGGCGGACGTGCGATATGCGGCATGGACTTCTCCCGGTATGGCCAACGCTTGTGAGTGGCTGGCCGTCACTATAGATTGGCGTTCACGCATTCAATATTGGCGTTTATCCAAGTGATCAATGCAGTCACGCACTATCGGCTCGACTACCCCGACCTGTCGCTGATCCTCGCCCTGGTGCGCGGTGGCTCCCTGGCCCGCGCGGCGGCGTTGTTGAAAGTCGATGTGTCCACGGTGTTCCGTGCGGTGCGTCGTCTCGAAGCCGCGCTGGGCCAGCAGTTGTTCGACAAGAGCCGCGCCGGCTATCTGCCCACCGGCCTGGCCCGCACCCTGGCCGAGCAGGCCGAACGCGCGGAACAGGCGCTGGACGCGGCACAGGTCGGGGTAGAGCAGGGCGGCGCGGTGGTCAGCGGCACGGTGCGCCTGACCTGTACCGATTCGGTATTGCAGGGCCTGCTGTTGCCGGCGCTGGCGCAATTCATGCCGCGTTACCCGGCACTGGCCCTGGAGCTCAGCACCTCGAATGATTTTGCCAACCTCAGTCGGCGCGACGCCGACCTGGCCCTGCGCCTGACGCGCACACCACCCGAGCACTTGGTAGGCCGGCAGCTGCGGGCGGTGTCTTATCGGGTCTGTGCCAGTCCGAGCTATCGGCAGTCGGTCGGGGCGACGGAGGATCTGGCCGGGCTGACCTGGATCGCCCCGGACGATTTCCTCCCGGACCACGCCACGGTGGCCTGGCGTCGGCAGGCGTTGCCCGGCGTGGTGCCGGGCTATCGCTGCAACAGCATGCTGGCGGTCAGCGAACTGGTGAAGGCCGGACTGGGCGTGGCGGTGCTGCCGGATTTCCTGCTCGATGACACCTGCGTCCTGCAACCCTTGAGCGATCCACTGCCGGGCTGCAACACCGCGCTCTGGCTGTTGACCCGGGCCGACTGCCGGGCGCTGCGTGCGGTGGTGACGCTGTTCGACGAATTGAGCCAGCGCCTGCGCGCGCCGCAGTGAGTCATGCCTGGGGCGGGGCCTTGTGCAGGACGTGCTGGTGCATTTCCGAGGTCAGGCTTTCGATGCGTTCGGTCAGCTGTTTGGTCATCTCGGTCAGGCGGGTGTTCTGCTCCAGCAGTTCGAGCAGTTGCGCGGTGTGTTGCGCGGCTTGCGCCTGGCGTTCGCTGTTGGCGATAGCGATGGCTTCGCGGTGCTGGGCATCGGCATCGGTCTGGGCTTTGTCGCGCGCGGCCTGGCGGGTTTGGGCCAGCAGGATCAGCGGTGCGGCATAGGCCGATTGCAGGCTGAAGGCCAGGTTGAGGAGGATGAACGGGTAGACGTCGAAGTGCGTCACGCCGCTCAGGTTGAGTCCGACCCAGATCAGCACGATCAGGGTTTGCGCGCCGAGGAAGGTCGGGGTGCCGAAAAAGCGGGCGAAGGCTTCGGCCTTCAGGGCAAAGCTGTCGGTGCCGAAGGTCGGGGCCAGATGAGCATGCGGGCGGTGAAAGCGCAGATGGTCGACAGGGGCGGCTGAGGCTGTTTCGGATGGGGTCGGGTTCATGGCGGGCTCGGGGCGATGGGACTGGCGGTCACTATAGCCCGTTGCCCGACGCCTTCCCTGGCGTCGACACCGTTGATTGATAAGCGCCGGTTCAGAGCGTGGCGCGCTCGTTGGCGAACATGCTCACGGCCTGCACCGCCTCGCTGGCTCCGTCACGAATCTGCAGGATCACCGTGCCGGCCTGATCCGCCAGGCCCACACCCTTGGCAGCCCGGTCCCGGGTGCCGTCCATGCTTTTGATGGCCTGCTGGGTTTCGTGCTGGATCATGTCGATCATCCCCGAGATTTCCGCGGTCGAGCCGCTGGTGCGGGCGGCCAGTTGCCGGACTTCGTCGGCGACCACGGCAAAGCCGCGGCCCTGGTCGCCGGCGCGCGCGGCTTCGATCGCGGCATTGAGCGCCAGCAGGTTGGTCTGCTCGGCGATCGCGCGGATGGTGTTGACGATGGCGGTGATCTGCTCGGAACGCTCGCCGAGCTTGGCGATCAGGGTCGAGGAGTCTTCGATGTTGGCGGCGATCTGACGCATCTCGCTGGCCGCCTGCTGGATCACCGCGGTGCCCTGTTCGGCAACTTGCCGGGTTTCCACCGAGATGTGGTAGGCCTGGGTCGCGCTCTGGGCGTCCTGGGCGTGTTTCTCCACCATCTCCGTCACGTCGGAAGCGAACTTCACCACCTTGCACAGGCGCCCGGCGGCGTCGTACACCGGGTTGTAGTTGGCCTCCAGCCATACCGATTGGCCACGTTTGTCGACGCGCTCGAACTGCCCGCTGAAGAACTCGCCCTGGTTGAGGCGCCGCCAGAAGTCCTGGTAGGCGTTGCTGTTGGCCAGTTCGGGTTTGCAGAAGATCCGGTGATGCTTGCCCTTGAGTTCGGCAAGGCTGTAGCCGAGGCGATCGAGGAAGTTCTGGTTGGCCGTGATGACGCTGCCGTCGAGGTTGAACTCGATCACTGCCATGGCGCGGTCGATGGCGTGCAGCTTGCCCCTGGACTCGCTTTCCTGCTGGATCTTCTCGGTGACATCGAGGGCGTACTTGACCACCTTGAAGACCTTGCCGTCGGTATCCCTGATCGGGTTGTAGCTGGCTTCCAGCCAGACCGGCTGGCCTTTGGCATTGACGCGCTCGAAGGTCCCCGATTCGAACTGGCCGTTTTTCAGGCGGGTCCAGAGCTCGCGGTATTGATTGCCGCGGGTGAATTCGGCGTTGCAGAACTGGCGATGGGGGTGACCGATGACCTGCTCTGCGCGATAGCCCATGGTCTTGAGGAAATTGTCGTTGGCCCGCAGGACCATGCCTTCCAGGTCGAACTCGATCACCGCCATCGAGCGGTCGATGGCCTCGAGCAGGCTGGCTTGCTGGGCGATGGTGTGGTGCAAGGCGTCGATGGTTTTGTTATGGCGGTTGAATAGCATGATGGCTGGTGCTCAGTGGGAAAAACCTGGAGTCAGTCCCTGTTGTCTGCGCCTGCATGCCGATAGCCCCGGGGCCTCGGCCTTGTCTGCTCAATGCCAGCATTCCATGACTGGCAGATAACCCTTGGAAGGGCACGACCCTGTCCGGAGCGTACCCTTGCCCAACGTCTGAGGAGAGACGCTGGGCCTGCGAGTTAATTTAGGGAAGTTATGTTGCACGGCCGAGAATGGCTGGCTCGGCTTTTTTGGGATAACTGCATGGCGGCATTATGCCGGCTTGGCTCGGAGTGGTGTTCGTAAAAATTGTACAAAATGTTGGTTTTTTACATTTTTGTATAACTTTTCAGGGGCCGGTCGACACGGCAAGAAGGGTGTCGGTTATCGGACTGGCGGCGACGACTTTGTTGCGCCCGGTGTTTTTCGCGGCATACAGGGCTTTGTCGGCCTCCATGAGCCACATTGCGGCATCGCGCAACCCCGGGTGCCAGGCGGCCAGGCCGATACTCAGGCTGACCCTGAGTTGTGGCACGCCCGGATGGCGATAGTTGCCGAAGACTTCCCGCAGCCGCTCCAACACTTCACGGGCCTGGTGGATCGAGGTCTCCGGCAGGATCACGCAGAACTCATCGCCGCCATAGCGTCCGGCCAGGTCGTCCTGGCGCAGGTTGAGCTTGAGGTCCCGGCTCAACTGATGCAGCACGGCGTCGCCGAGGATATGGCCGTAGCTGTCATTGATGTGTTTGAAATGATCGATGTCGATCAAGGCAATGGTGCCGTGGCAGCGTTGTTGCTGGCACTTGGTGAACTTGAAGTGCAGCAGGTCTTTCCAGGCGCCGTGGTTGAGCAGGCCGGTCAGGCTGTCGGTGCGGCTCAGCGCGCTGAGGGTGCGTTTGTGCTCGGAGAGCTTGATCGCCAGTCGGTAGCAGACCATGCCTACTGCCATCGGATAGAGAGTCAGCATCGGCAGGCAGGCGTATATCTGCAACTGGGTGGCATGTCCGGTGAAGGCAGGACCGAGCAACCACCACGAAAGCACGACACCGCTCAGTTGGGCCACGGAGCCATGGATGAACAGGCGCAGGCCACCGGCTGCGACGTTGTTCATCGCCATCATCGCCAGAATGGTCACCGTGGGCAGCGGATTGAACTGCATCGCCGCCGCCCAGAAACCACCGAAGAGCGAGTCGCACAACACGTTGCGGCGTTCGGCCTGGTAGGGAAAGGTCGCGCGGCTTGAGATCAGGTACGCCAGGTGTGGCCAGATAAAACCGTTGAACAACAGGAACAGCCAAACCCAGGTCGGTTGCGGCACCGGATACAACCCGGCGAATACGCTGAGACTGCCAATCCCCAGCCCGACGATCCTTGGCAGGTAAATACGTTTGGCAAATGACAGCCCTTTGCCTTGTTGGTTATCCATAAATTTCCGCGTCAGCCCGGGTTTGAAACACCTTGTGGTGTTTTTATTGGCCGTCACCCTTCATTGGGCAAGGCGGCGAACATTGTCATTTATTCCAAGAAGAATAATCAGTGTCCTTGCAGGCCATTTAGTGGAACGAGCGTACGCAAACGCCCATTGCAGAGCGCTTGGTGCAAATCGAGGCAGCCGGCAGAGCCGCGGGTTGGAGCAACCGGCGGGAAGGGGGTCAGGCTTGATAGCAGGCCAGGAACATGTCCAGCGTGGACTCGACGACGCGCCGCTGTTCGTCTTTCTTGAGGGGGGGCTGGTTCATGGTGATCTGCGGCCAGAAGGCAAACGCCTTGAGCATGCCGTGGAGCTGCTGGGCGGCGAAGTCCGGGTCCAGGGGCTTGAGCCGGCCATCCGCCCGGGCCGAGCGAATCCACACCATCAGGCTTTCTTCACGCTCGCCCATGCGCGCCACCATGTACTGGGCGCGCTCGGGGGAATGCAGGGTAGCGGCAATCGCAACCCGCGCCAGGTTGAGGAAGTTGTCATCGGCCAGCAGTTGCAGCTTGGCCATCAGCAATTCCCGCAACTGTTCACGCAGGGTTAATCCGGGGTGGTAAAGAATGTCCGCTTGCGCCCTGATGCTCGCCCATAACTTATGCATGATCTCGGTGAACAACTCCTCCTTGCTGGGGAAGTGGTTGTACACCGTGCGCTTGGACACTCCGGCCGTTGCCGCGATCTTGTCCATGCTGGTGATATCGAACCCGCTGGCATGGAATTCGGTAATCGCCGCCTGGATGATGGCTTCGCGTTTGAGGTCGGTCAGGCGCTTCGGAGCTGTCATAAGTTGGGTTCGATGGCGGTCGTTGGCAGTTATCCGGGGCAGTTTACTTAGTCCCGGGTTTGTTGCAATCTAGAAAAACTACACTGTGCAGTGTAGTTCGTGACAGAAAAAATGATGGTCGGCTGACGCTTGCGTGCATTGGCCTTTGTCGTTCCGCAGAGAATCACCGGAGCCTTGTCGGGTTCCTTGGAGTCACTGATTCATGGCCACTCTCTCTTCCCGTGCAGACAGCGCCTCACGCCCCGAAACATCCCTGCAGGAACAAGGTGCGTTCCGTAATCATGCGCCGGTCCGGCGTGCCGGGCTGGGCAAGACGCTGGGTATTTTCTGGCGCATGTTGTTCCACAAGCCGCGTAACACCCGTCCGGTCGGGGCCATCCCGGTGCAGCCATTGACCCACGAACAGCTGCTGGCGGCGCCGAACCAGAGTGTCTACCGCCTGGGGCATTCGACGGTGTTATTGAAGCTGCACGACAAGTTCTGGATCACCGATCCGGTGTTCGCCGAACGCGCATCGCCGGTGCAATGGGCCGGCCCCAAGCGTTTCCACCAGCCGCCTATCAGCCTGGCCGAATTGCCGCCAATCGAAGCGGTGATCCTGTCCCATGACCACTACGATCACCTGGATCACCAGACCGTGCTCAAGCTGGCGGACAAGACCCGCTATTTCCTCACGCCCCTGGGCGTGGGCGACACCCTGGTGAAGTGGGGCGTACCGGCCGACAAGGTACGCCAGCTGGATTGGTGGGAAGGCACGGAAGTCGATGGCATTCGTTTTATCGCCACGCCTTCGCAACATTTCTCCGGCCGTGGCCTGTTCGACGGCAACAACACGCTGTGGGCGTCCTGGGTGATGATCGATGGCGACACCCGGATCTTCTTCAGCGGTGACAGCGGTTACTTCGACGGCTTCAGGCGGATCGGCGAACGTTACGGCCCTTTCGACCTGACCCTGATGGAAACCGGCGCCTACAACGTCGAATGGCCGGGCGTGCACATGCAACCTGAGCAGACCTTGCAGGCGCACATCGACCTCAAGGGCCGCTGGTTGTTACCCATCCACAACGGCACGTTCGACCTGTCGATGCATGCCTGGTACGAACCGTTCGACCGCATCCTCTCGCTGGCCTGGGAACGCAGCATCGCCATTGCCACGCCGCAGATGGGCGAGGCCTTCAACCTGGCGCACCCGCAGCGGGGGCACGCCTGGTGGATGGAGGTCGACCCTGTGGCCGAGCAGGTAATGGCGAGCGACCTGTAGACCCTTCATCGGCTACTCCCTGGGCCCGGCCATCGCCAGGTTGCCGTGTCCGGGCCTGGGGAGTATCTAGAGAACTCCCCCAATACCCTCGACGGACCTGGTGATGGCTTATCGGCTTCATCTGTTTGGCGCGTCCGGTTCCGGCACCACGACCTTGGGCCAGGCGCTGGCCCAGCGTTTGGCTATCGCGCACTTCGACTCCGATAACTTCTTCTGGCGCCCCAGCGAACAGCCTTTCAGCCTGCGTCGTCCCCGGGACGAGCGCATCCAGCTGTTACAGCAGCAGGTGGCCGGGTTGGACAGCTGGGTGCTGTCCGGCTCCCTGTGCGGCTGGGGCGACCCGCTGATTCCGGCCTTTACCCATGCCATTTTCCTCCGCCTGGACCCCGAGATCCGCCTGCAGCGTTTGCGGGTGCGCGAGTTTCAGCGTTATGGCGAGCAGATCCATGAGGGCGGTGCACGCCATCTCGCTACTCAGACCTTTCTTGCCTGGGCCGCCGGCTACGACACGGGGGGCCAAGGTACGCGCAGCCTGCGCCGACATGAGAGCTGGATGACCGGGCTGAGCTGCCCGGTCATCCGCCTCGATGCCACTCACCGTTCGGTGCAGGCATTACAGGAAGAGGTACTGAGCGCCCTGGATCACTCGATCATGGCGTAGTCGGGCCGTTCCATCGGATTGGGCGTGGCGCCCTTGATGTTCATGCCACGTCCCGGGGCGAAGCCGGGGAAGAACACCAGGCCTTCTGCTTCCAAGCGAAAAGCCAGTGCCAGCCGGGTCACGTCGAGCAAATCGCCGCCCGCCTCGAAGCGGCGAATGGCGGCGACCGAGACGCCGGACTCCCGTGACAGATGTTCCTGGTTCCAACCCAGCATGGCGCGGGCTTGAATGCAGTGTTCTGGGGTGAACTGGAAAAGGGCGATACGTTCCAGGGTGACTTTCATCGCGAGTGAGGCCATGGGTTTTCTCCGGAAGCGGGTGAAGATGAGTTGATAAAGTACTGTTTATTTGTACAGTTGTTTTGCGCCCGGATCAAACTCATTTTGCCGATCGCCCCAACGTCTTCGTGACAAGGCTTGTCCCGGCGCTATGCCCCGGTTTCCAGGTAGGCACTGGGTGGCTGCCCCGCTACCCGGCGGAACATGGTGGAAAAGGCGGCGGGGCTGTCATAGCCGAAATCGAGGGCGATTCGCGTCACCGCCTCGCCCGCGGCCAGTCGGGTCAAGGCCCTGACCACGCAGGCGCGCTGGCGCCACTGGACGAAACTCATGCCGGTCTGCTCGCGGAACAGGCGGTTGAAGGTGCGCAGGCTGATATGCAGCTGCTGCGCCCATTGCTCGGGGGACTGGTGGGCATTGGGCTGTTGCAGGAAGGCCTGGCACAGGGTGAGCAGGCGCGGCGTTTCGGGCAGGGGAATATGCAGGGGCAGGCGGGTGGTGCGGCTCAGTTCATGCAGCAGCAGGCTGATCAGCACACCGTCGCGTCCGTTCTCGTCATACACCAGCGGCAGATCCACCGCCTCCATCAGCAACTGGCGCATCAGCGGCGACACGCTGATCACCTGGCACTCATCACCCAAGGCCGGCATTGCCGCCGGTTCGATGTACAGGCTGCGGGTACTGACCCCGAGCATCAGCACCTCATGAGCCACCTGGGGTGGAATCCATACCGCGCGCTGTGGCGGCACCACCCAGCGGCCGTTCGTGGTGCTGACCTGCATCACCCCGGTGGCGCCATACAACAGCTGCGCACGACGATGGGTATGGTTCGGCAACAGGTGGCCGTGGGGGTAATCGGTACCGATCGCCACCACGGCGCGTGGGGTGTGATCCAGCCGGTCGATCGAAGTGTTACGCATGGCGTCAGGCGTCCGCGGTTTGGCGTAAATGCGAACAGTATTGGCTGACTTGCTAAAGCCGGCCAAGCCCTGGCGCTCTATCGTCGAGGTCTTCTGTCAACGGAGGATCTTCGATGTTTTATCTATGGCTGGGGCTGTTCGGCTGCATGACCGGGATCAGCGCGGTGCTGTTCGGTTTCGGCGGTGGTTTTGTGGTGGTGCCGCTGCTGTATCGCCTGCTGCTGGGCAGCCACGATGCTGACGATGCCATTGCCCAGTCGGCCATGCATATAGCGGTCGCCACCTCGACCTGCGTGATGATCGTCAATGCGTTGATGGCCACCGGCAAACACCGCCGCGCCGGCAACCTGATTCGGCATTACCTGTGGCCGCTGGGTGGTTATATCGGGCTGGGCGCGATAGCGGGAGCGGTCCTGGCGATGGCGGTCAGTGGTGAGGTGATGCGTTACGCCTTTATCGCCTACCTGGCGCTGACCATTGCCGATTGCCTGCTGCGTCGTGGCTTTCTCGAACAGGGCGACACCCGTGCGCCGCGCCGCCTGGGGCGACTGGAAAACACCGGCGGCCTGGGCATCGGGGCCATTGCTACCTTCCTGGGTGTCGGCGGCAGCGTGATGACTGTACCCCTGCTGCGTCGCTGTGGCCTGAGCATGACCCAGGCCACGTCCATGGCCAACCCGCTGAGCGTGCCGGTGGCCCTGGCCGGGACTCTCACCTATATGGCCCTGGCCGGCTTCAGCCGTTTCGATCTGGGGCCCTGGTTTATCGGCTATGTCGATCTGCTGGCCTTTGCCGTGTTGACCCTCGGTTCATTGCTGGGCATCCGCCTGGCCACGCCGTGGATCGGGCGCATTCCCGATCGGTTGCATGCGCGGGTGTATATCGGCCTGCTGGTGCTGGTGATGCTCGGCATGCTGGTCAGCTAAGGGCTAGCCCGTTGCCAACCCCGGTGCTTCACGAATGATGAAGTGGTCGAGGTTCTCGATGTTGGCGCTGAATACCCCGAACGTCTGTTCGGGATGCTTCTTGCTCGGCACCTGTTTCAACTCCGGGGTCACGCCATAAAAGAAGCAATACAGCTCTTGTTCGCTGTCGATGGCGTGCTTGATCTCTTCGAGGAAGGCTTTGCGCTTGCGGTAGTTCTCGATCAGTTTTTTGCTCAGGTAGACGTTGACCGAGTAGGGCTTCTTTTTCCCCTCGTCGGCCTGCTTGAACCAGACCTTCTGTTCGAAGTCGATGCGAAAGCTCTGGGTGTAGTCCTTGATCTCCTTGATCTTGCCCCAGTAGATCAACCCCTTGTTGTCCAGCAGGTATTCGATCTTCTTGAAGAACGAGGCATAGGACGCCGTGTGCTCGCCGATCTTCAGCGGCATGCGCTTGAGCAACTCCTTGTCGTCGATATTCGACACAAAACACTCCACCGGATGGGCGAAGACGCTGGTCTTGTCCGGCGTGCTGGCCAGGGTCGGATGAGGCGTGCGCGGGCTGGAGGAGGGGACGGGCGCTGCAGTGCCTGGCGTGTCGACATCCGCTGACGGGGTGGCGGGCTTGCGCGCATATTCGCGACGGGTCAGGAGCAATTCCGACGGGAAGTGCTCTTCCCGATCATCCTCGTCCTGCGCGCCTTCCGAGCCGGCTGCCAGGGTCCTGCTGGTGCCATACGGACAGTCTTCGATATGCCGGGTGCCGGGCAGGTTCTTGAAGTGCGGGGTGCGGATGTAATTGACGTTCTTGGCATTGAAGGTGCCCAACTGGTTGTCCGCGGCAAAGGCCGCGCGACAGGCGTCATTGGGGCACTGGAACTGTTCCTTGGCCGAGTCGAAGGCCATGGTCTCGTCGAAATTCAGATCGCGCACGTCATAGATCGACAGCTTGTCGTCGAGGCTGATGCAGTAGGCGGTGTCGAATTTCATGGGGCTCGGGTCCTTGAGTGAAGAAGGCTATTAATAGCGGGTGGTGAAGGGGAGTGCACTGATCTTTTCAAGCATGGGCGCCTATCTCGGCATAATCTTGTAGGTAGCGCGACCCACCCATAACCGGAAAGGGCTCAGGTTCATGTCTGACGGTAACCGCATCAATATCGGCTCCATTGGCGATGCCAACCACATCAACATTGCCCAGAATCAGGCGCCCGAGCGCACCAGCATTCAGTTCGTCATCGACCCCAGGAGCGTCGAGCGGGTGAGCCGGGACAGCGTCATCAAAGGCGCGGTGGCATTTTTCCTGTCGCTGCCGGCACTGGCGCTTTCGGTCATGTCGATCCTGGCCGACGCGCTGGGCATCCTTTCCTACTTCAATGTGGAGTCGCGGATCCTGGCCTACCTCATCATGGCCGTCGCCATGGGCGGGGTGATGCTGTGCAACGGCAAACGCAAGATGGCCACCGCCAGCATTCCACCCGACCAGGCCCGGTTCATCGATGGGCGTTGGGTCGAGCGTGATGAAAGCGGCGACTACCTGCTGTATCGCAATACCGCGCCCTGCAACTACGAAAACTGCCACGGCACCGTGCGTATCCAGATGCCACCGCCTCGCGAGCAGCATAACCACGACCTGATCGGCGTCTGCGATATCGGCGGCAAGCAACACACCTATCGCGTCGACTTCAATGGCGTCGGCGAACGGCAGCATTTCGATTGGCGCCCGCTTGAGCAGAACAAGCCGTGATCCGGTTCCAGCCGCTCCCTTTTTAGGGACGAGCGTGCTCGAGAAAAGATCCCGCGTCAGAGCCAGTCAAGCAGACAGCCTCCCTGAATCTTCTGTGTCATCGCGGGAGCATTTCATTGTTTTTGGCGGGGGTGGGTCTACGAAATTTCCTACAGTTTTAATTAACAAAACTCTCACTATCCAGAGATGAGTCCTACGCGCTAAAGCTTGCAAAAACAAAAGCTTAGCTTTCAGGTCGGGTCCTGGCAGCGACTGTCATACCCTTGGCAAGGAGGGACAAGTAAGCCCCAGGGAAATGGTCGATAAGAAGGCGCCGGCCTCATGAGTGAAGGTCCGGTGGGAACAAGCCAAACGGCTTTTCTCCTCACAATAACGAGGACCTTGATATGCCTGTTCTGACGCGTTCATTGCTGTTTTTTCTGGCCCTGTCCGGCGCGGGGATCGTCCTGGCGGAGCAGGCGGCCTTGCCTTATCTGCCGGCGAATCAGTTCCAGCTGGCCGACTACCTGCCGCCACCACCTGCCGTCGATTCGTCGCTGCAGCACAGTGATTTGAAAGCGGTGCTGGCGGCCCAGGCGGCGCGCAGCAGGGCGCAGGTGAGCCAGGTCCAGCAGGATGATGAATGGGAGGACAGCGTGTTCCACTTCGCCAGGGAGTCCCTCGGTGCCGGTTTCAGCATCGAGCGCCTGCCGCTGACCCGTGCCTTTTTCCGGCGAGCGCAGGAAGACCTGGTGCAGTTCCTGATGCCGGCCAAGCACAGCTATGGTCGGCCGCGCCCATACGAAGCCTCGGCACTGGTGAAGCCGGTATTGCCGCCACCCGAGGGTGATTCCTACCCCAGCGGTCACTCGATGAATGGATATCTCAATGCCACCTTGTTGAGCATGGCGCTGCCGGAGAAACGCAGCGAGCTGTTCAGCCGCGCACAGATCAATGCCGACAGCCGGGTTATCGCCGGTGTGCATTTCCCCAGCGACCTGGAGGGCGGAAAGATAAGCGCCGCGGTGTTGGCGGCCCGGCTGCTGGACGATCCCCGCGCGGCGGCGGATTTCGAGGCGGTGAAACAGGAGATTCGTGGAGTCCTGGCTTCTGCCGATTGAGCAGATATCGATCCGGGCCGGATGATTGGCCTGGAAGCGGGGGGAGTCGGACCCTCAATAAAAAAGCCCTGAGCAAGTCAGGGCTTTTTTATCTTTCGTTGTGCCGATTCAGATCGAGATCGGCACAGGGCAGGAGCTCGGAATCAATCCCAGCTCAGCGCGCCGCCAGTCTGATACTCGATCACCCGAGTCTCGAAGAAGTTCTTCTCTTTCTTCAAGTCCATGATTTCGCTCATCCATGGGAACGGGTTGGTGGTGCCTGGGTATTCTTCTTTCAGGCCGATCTGCGACAGGCGACGGTTGGCGATGAACTTGAGGTAGTCCTCCATCATCGCCGCGTTCATGCCCAGTACGCCGCGCGGCATGGTGTCGCGAGCGTATTCGATTTCCAGTTGGGTGCCCTGGAGGATCATCTGGGTGGCTTCTTCCTTCATCTCGGCATCCCACAGGTGCGGGTTTTCGATCTTGATCTGGTTGATCACGTCGATACCGAAGTTCAGGTGCATGGATTCGTCGCGCAGGATGTACTGGAACTGCTCGGCGACGCCGGTCATTTTGTTGCGGCGGCCCATGGACAGGATCTGGGTGAAGCCGCAGTAGAAGAAGATGCCTTCCAGAACGCAGTAGTAGGCGATCAGGTTGCGCAGCAGCTCTTTGTCGGTGTCGACGGTGCCGGTTTCGAACTTCGGATCGGAGATCGAACGGGTGTACTTCAGGCCCCAGGCCGCTTTCTTCGCGACCGATGGAATCTCGTGGTACATGTTGAAGATTTCGCCTTCATCCATGGCCAGCGATTCGATGCAGTACTGGTAGGCGTGGGTGTGGATCGCCTCTTCGAACGCCTGGCGCAGGATGTACTGGCGGCATTCCGGGTTGGTGATCAGGCGGTACACGGCCAGCACCAGGTTGTTGGCAACCAGGGAGTCGGCGGTGGAGAAGAAGCCCAGGTTGCGCATCACGATGCGGCGCTCGTCGTCGGTCAGGCCTTCCGGGTTTTTCCAGAGGGCGATGTCGGCGGTCATGTTGACTTCTTGCGGCATCCAGTGGTTTGCGCAACCGTCCAGGTACTTCTGCCAGGCCCAGTCATATTTGAATGGCACGAGCTGGTTGAGGTCGGCGCGGCAGTTGATCATGCGCTTTTCATCGACGGCGACACGGGCGGAAGCACCTTCCAACTCGGCCAGGCCTTCGGCGATGTCGAGCTGGTCCAGAGAGGCCTTGGCACGGGCAACGGCAGCAGAATCGTTGGCGGTTACGGCGCGGGCTTCGAGAGCGGCGGCACCACCGGCGCTGTCGAGTTTGTCCATGGCCGCTTCGGCAGCGTGGCCGGCGTTGGCGCCTTTAACGGCGACTTCGCCTTCTTCTTTGTCGAATTCGTCCCAGCTCAGCATGACGTGTCGTCTCCTGCGTGAGGGCCAGATGCCCGTGTGAAAACTGATGGTTGGCTTTTCACACGGCCGAACTGGCCGCGTTGGATCTTAAGGAATCGTTTGTTGCAGCAGCTAACGCAGGCAATAAACAAAAATATGTACGGGAGTTCCGAGGCGGTTATGGGCACAGAGGACCGGGTCGATTTCTGCGCTGGCTTCGGATTGGCTGTTTATCCCTGTAAGGGAATATTGCAGGCCCGTTTTAAGGCCGCATTATAGGGACTTTTTTGCCGCTGTGGTGCGACGAAGTGGCTCACGATTCGGCCGGCGAGGGGCGTTATCGCGGCGGAGCGAGGGTTTACAAGGCTTTGGCCGGCGAAGATTTTTTTTCACCCCGTTTGGCGTGTTTTTGCCGCCTCGAGTTGATCGCAGGCGTTGAAGATTTTGCGCGATGCTCTGCAAGCCCCGTAGGGCGTGACTTACAGGGAAGGGGGGGGCTTTGGTAGACAGGGTTGTGTTCAATTTCTGCTGAAAATTGTCGAGTGAGTTTTCTGCTCAAAAAATAAGCAAAAAAACTCTTTTGCCACTACATCTTGTGTTGGATGGTCAATTTTTGACCTTTGAAACACTACTGTCCAGGCTTGCCATCCGAGGTCGCTTCTGACGCTCGAGAAAGCAATTGCGGACCTCCATCAAGCCCCTCGGAGCGATACAAAAACGCTCCCCGCAAGCTGGCTCGACAGATGAGAAAAGGGAGTGCGAAGGCCGTGGTCGCACTGCGTTGGGCGATGGCTTGCAACACGTCTGGTTTCAGTTGTGCATCTGGCCATCTTTGCCGCAAGAAAGAGCTCTTGCGGCCGGCACTTATTGGAACTTGAAGAGCAACTTGAATATCAGCCGTTAGAGCAGCCGTTACCCATGACACGGTATTGCAGAATATGCCGCAGGCCTTTCGAGTCTTCATATTCCATACGCGCGGGTACAACTTCGCATACATCTGGAACTTCGCTCATGGAGATAACTTTGGCGATGTCCAGGTCGGACGAGTAAGAGTATTCCTCTACGGGCGGTTGCTGGCTGGCGACATCAGTCGGGATCTCGTCGGCCATTGCTGTAGCGCAAAGACTGCTGAGGGCCAGAACTAATAAAGCTTTCATTTTGATTTCACCTTTCTAAGGTCGTGTGGGGTCACGCAGCCTTTGTAGGGCTGCGTGTGGAACTTGAGTGGAAGTCTGGATTAACTGCCTTCGTGGGGGCTGTAACTTGGTTAATCACATTGCCTTGTTGGCGAGGTTGATTTTAGGCGCCTGAGTAGGCGCTATACAGGCGTGCTTTTGATAAACACTATTGACGGTTTTTGTAACAATCCCGGAAAAAACGACCCCCAGTGGCCTGGCAGCGGTCTGCTACTTGCCGCAGAAGCTGCTGCAAGTACCGTAATAGAAGGGCTAAAGCACTTTTCAGGGGGAGTGGCCGGGGGTTGTTACTACCATCGTCGAATGGTTCTATAGGCCCGCCCCGGCTACAACGGGGTCATACAACAACAACTATGTCACCGAGGTAAGAAAGATGAGTGCGGCTTCTCTGTATCCCGTTCGTCCCGAGGTTGCGGCCAACACGCTGACTGACGAGGCGACCTACAAGGCCATGTACCAGCAGTCGGTCGTCAACCCGGACGGCTTCTGGCGCGAACAAGCCAAGCGCCTCGACTGGATCAAGCCTTTCACCACGGTGAAGCAGACCTCCTTCGACGATCACCATGTCGATATCAAGTGGTTTGCCGACGGCACCCTCAACGTCTCCTACAACTGCCTGGATCGCCACCTGGCCGAGCGCGGCGATCAGATCGCGATCATCTGGGAGGGCGACGATCCTTCCGAAAGCCGCAACATCACCTACCGCGAACTGCACGAACAAGTCTGCAAGTTCGCCAACGCCCTGCGTGGCCAGGACGTGCACCGCGGCGACGTGGTGACTATCTATATGCCGATGATCCCCGAGGCCGTGGTCGCCATGCTGGCCTGTACCCGGATCGGTGCGATTCACTCGGTGGTGTTCGGCGGCTTCTCGCCGGAAGCACTGGCCGGCCGCATCATCGACTGCAAGTCCAAGGTGGTGATCACCGCTGACGAAGGCATCCGTGCGGGCAAGAAGATTCCGCTCAAGGCCAATGTCGACGACGCGCTGACCAACCCGGAAACCAGCAGCATCCAGAAGGTCATCGTGTGCAAGCGCACCAATGGCCAGATCAAGTGGAACCAGCATCGCGACATCTGGTACGAAGACTTGATGAAGGTGGCCGGTACCGTCTGCGCACCAAAAGAAATGGGCGCCGAGGAAGCGCTGTTCATCCTTTATACCTCCGGTTCCACCGGTAAGCCCAAAGGCGTGCAGCACACCACTGGCGGCTACCTGCTGTATGCGGCCCTGACCCACGAGCGCGTGTTCGATTACCGTCCGGGGGAAATCTACTGGTGCACCGCCGACGTCGGCTGGGTCACCGGCCATACCTATATCGTCTATGGCCCGCTGGCCAATGGCGCGACCACCGTGCTGTTCGAGGGCGTGCCGAACTATCCGGACGTGACCCGCGTGGCGAAGATCGTCGACAAGCACAAGGTCAATATCCTCTACACCGCGCCGACCGCGATCCGCGCCATGATGGCCTCGGGTAGCGCCGCCTGCGAAGGTGCCGATGGCAGCAGCCTGCGCCTGCTGGGTTCGGTGGGTGAGCCGATCAACCCGGAAGCCTGGGACTGGTACTACAAGAACGTCGGTCAATCCCGTTGCCCGATCGTCGATACCTGGTGGCAGACCGAGACCGGCGCGACCCTGATGAGCCCGCTGCCGGGCGCCCATGCCCTCAAGCCGGGTTCGGCGGCTCGTCCGTTCTTTGGTGTGGTGCCGGCGCTGGTGGACAACCTGGGCAACATCATCGAGGGCGCCGCCGAAGGCAACCTGGTGATCCTCGATTCGTGGCCAGGCCAGGCGCGCACCCTGTATGGCGACCACGATCGTTTCGTCGATACCTACTTCAAGACCTTCCGTGGCATGTACTTCACCGGTGACGGGGCCCGTCGCGATGAAGACGGCTACTGGTGGATCACCGGGCGGGTGGATGACGTGCTCAACGTCTCCGGCCACCGCATGGGGACTGCCGAAATCGAAAGCGCCATGGTCGCACACCCGAAAGTCGCCGAAGCGGCGGTGGTCGGTGTGCCCCACGACATCAAGGGGCAGGGCATCTATGTCTACGTCACCCTCAACGGCGGCGAAGAGCCGAGCGAAGCACTGCGCCTGGAACTGAAGAACTGGGTGCGCAAGGAGATCGGTCCGATTGCCTCGCCGGATGTCATCCAGTGGGCGCCGGGGCTGCCGAAGACCCGTTCCGGGAAGATCATGCGCCGTATCCTGCGCAAGATCGCCACCGCGGAATATGACAGCCTGGGGGATATCTCCACGCTGGCCGACCCGGGCGTGGTGCAGCATCTGGTCGATACCCACAAGACCATGAACGTCGCCTAAGGCGAATCGGTCTCAGTGAAAGCCCCGCCCGGCCTTGTGCCGGGCGGGGCTTTTTTGTGAGCGCTACTGCCGCCTCCTGTAGCCGCTGCCGAAGGCTGCGATCGGCTCCGCAGGAGACGCGCTCTTGAAGGCCCTCCGGGCCTTATCGCAGCCTGCGGCAGCGGCTACGGGTAGCGGCTTTTCGATCGAATAAATATCGGTATGTCCATCAGGCGTATCTGAATGTTACCGGCAGCAGGGAATGTGTAACCCGCTGCCCGGATTCGGGGCAATGAGAAACGCCAGGCCCCGTTTCAGGGCCTTTTCGGGGCCTGCAAAAAATAAGTCATAACGCTGCGCTTGCCGGAATAGAAGGCTTTGCGAATAATAGGCCCGCAATTTGCAACGTAGATAGGTTTATCGTCTTTTGCTCTTGCATAAACTTGAAGAGCTGTCAATGTGCTCGACCTGGTTTCTCAGTGCTTCTGTAATTTGTTGTCGCATTGAGGAAATATCGGCTTCGGGCCTGTCGTTAGAATGCCGATCACTCGCTCGTCGTAGCCTGCCGGAAACCCGCATGGGGTTCATGGCCAGGTCCTCAAGGACGCAGCACCGCTATCAGGTTCCACCCATTCGCATATTGGGCTGTCGCTCACTCTGCCGTTTTCGCCCTTTACCGATGGAGTCCTAAGATGAAGAAACTCGTGCTTCTTGGCGCCCTGGCACTGTCCTCCGTACTTTCCCTGCCGACATTCGCCGATGAAAAGCCTCTGAAAATTGGTATAGAAGCGGCTTACCCTCCATTCGCCTCCAAGGCTCCGGACGGCAGCATCGTTGGTTTCGACTACGACATCGGCAACGCCTTGTGCGAAGAAATGAAGGTCAAGTGCGTGTGGGTCGAGCAGGAGTTCGACGGCCTGATCCCTGCACTCAAGGTGCGCAAGATCGATGCGATCCTGTCGTCAATGTCGATCACCGACGACCGCAAGAAGTCCGTGGACTTCACCGGCAAGTACTACAACACCCCTGCGCGCCTGGTCATGAAGGCCGGTACCCAGGTCAGCGACGGCCTGGCCGAGCTCAAGGGCAAGAACATTGGTGTGCAGCGCGGTTCGATCCACGAGCGTTTCGCCCGTGAAGTGCTGGCTCCGCTGGGTGCCGAGATCAAGCCATACGGCTCGCAGAACGAGATCTACCTGGACGTCGCGGCCGGTCGCCTCGATGGCACCGTGGCGGACGCTACCCTGTTGAACGACGGCTTCCTGAAAACCGACGCCGGCAAAGGCTTCGCGTTCGTCGGCCCGGCGTTCACCGACACCAAATACTTCGGCGACGGCGTGGGTATCGCTGTACGCAAGGGCGATGCGCTGAAAGACAAGATCACCGGTGCGATCGCTGCCATTCGCGAGAACGGCAAGTACAAGCAAATCCAGGACAAGTACTTCGATTTCGACATTTACGGCCAGTAAATCGTCGAGTCAGCAAGTCCGAGATGGCGCAAGCAGCAGAATCTCTGAAGTTTGCGCCATTTTTTCATCCCAATTTTCGAGGACCTGAATCATGTTGAAAGGCTACGGGGCTGTCATCCTCGATGGCGCTTGGCTGACGCTTCAGCTTGCCTTGTCGTCCATGGCCCTGGCCATCGTTCTGGGTCTGATCGGGGTCGCGCTGCGCCTCTCGCCGGTGCGCTGGCTGGCGTGGCTGGGCGATCTGTATTCCACGGTGATCCGCGGGATTCCCGACCTGGTGCTGATCCTGCTGATCTTCTACGGCGGCCAGGACCTGCTCAACCGTGTCGCGCCCATGCTGGGTTACGACGACTACATCGACCTGAACCCGCTGGCCGCCGGTATCGGCACCCTGGGCTTCATCTTCGGTGCCTACCTGTCGGAAACCTTCCGCGGTGCCTTCATGGCGATCCCCAAGGGGCAGGCGGAAGCGGGCATGGCCTACGGCATGAACAGCTTCCAGGTGTTCTTCCGGGTGCTGGTGCCGCAGATGATCCGTCTGGCGATTCCAGGCTTCACCAACAACTGGCTGGTGCTGACCAAGGCCACCGCGCTGATTTCGGTGGTGGGCCTGCAAGACATGATGTTCAAGGCCAAGCAGGCGGCTGACGCCACCCGCGAGCCTTTCACCTTCTTCCTCGCGGTGGCGGCGATGTACCTGGTGATCACCAGTGTCTCGTTGCTGGCATTGCGTCACCTTGAGAAGCGCTACTCGGTAGGCGTAAGGGCGGCTGATCTATGATCTTCGACTACAACGTCATCTATGAGGCCTTGCCGCTGTATTTCAGTGGCTTGCTGACCACCCTGAAACTCTTGGCCCTGTCGCTGTTCTTCGGTCTGCTGGTGGCGCTGCCCCTGGGGCTGATGCGGGTGTCCAAGCAGCCGATCGTCAACCTCAGCGCCTGGCTCTACACCTATGTGATCCGCGGCACGCCGATGCTGGTGCAGCTGTTCCTGATCTACTACGGCCTGGCGCAGTTCGATGTGGTGCGCAAAAGCTTCCTCTGGCCGTGGCTGTCCAGCGCGACCTTCTGTGCGTGCCTGGCGTTCGCCATCAACACCAGCGCCTATACCGCGGAAATCATCGCCGGCAGCCTCAAGGCCACGCCGAACGGTGAGATCGAGGCGGCCAAGGCCATGGGCATGTCGCGCTACAAGATGTATGCCCGCATCCTGCTGCCCTCGGCCCTGCGCCGGGCGCTGCCGCAGTACAGCAACGAAGTGATCATGATGTTGCAGACCACCAGTCTGGCCTCCATCGTGACCCTGATCGACATCACCGGTGCGGCCCGTACGGTCAACGCGCAGTACTACCTGCCGTTCGAGGCCTACATCACCGCCGGCGTGTTCTACCTGTGCCTGACCTTTATCCTGGTGCGCCTGTTCAAGCTGGCCGAAGGCCGCTGGCTGCGCTACCTGGCGCCGCGGAAGCACTGATATGGAACGCATTGACCACGCATTGCCGTGGAGCCACCTGGGCAGCGAGCGGAAGGTCTCGGTGTTCCGTTTCGGTCGCGGCGAGCGCAGGGCCTATATCCAGGCCAGCCTGCATGCGGACGAACTGCCTGGGATGCGCACCGCCTGGGAGCTGAAAAAGCGCCTGGCCGAACTGGAAGCCCAGGGCGCGCTGAATGGCGTGATCGAACTGGTGCCGGTGGCCAACCCGATGGGGCTGGGGCAACTGTTGCAGGGCAATCATCAGGGGCGGTTCGAGGCTGGCAGCGGCAAGAACTTCAACCGCGATTTCGTCGAGCTGAGTGCGCCGGTCGCGGCCCGTCTGGATGGATGCCTGGGGGATGACCCGCACGCCAATATCCAGATGATTCGCCAGGCCATGAGCGATGTGCTGGCCGAACTGCCGGCGCCATCGAGCCAGCTGCAAGGCATGCAGCGCATCCTCCTGAGCCACGCCTGCACCGCGGACGTGGTACTGGACCTGCACTGCGATACGGAAGCGGCGCTGCATATGTACGCCTTGCCGCAGCATTGGCCGCAGTGGCGCTCCCTGGCGGCCCATCTGAATGTGCGGGTCGGCCTGCTGGCGGAAGACTCCGGCGGCAGCTCGTTCGACGAAGCCTGTTCGCTGCCCTGGCTGCGCCTGGCGCGCCAGTTCCCGCAGGCACAGATTCCGCTGGCCTGCCTGGCGACCACCCTTGAGCTGGGCGGTCAGGCCGACACCGGTCGCCCGCAAGCCGAGGCGCATGCCGAAGGCATCCTGGCGTTCCTCGCCGAGCAGGGACTGATTGCGGGCGAGTGGCCGGCGGCGCAGCATGAAGCGTGCGAAGCCATGCCTTTCGAAGGCACCGAATTGTTGTTTGCGCCGCATCCCGGCGTGGTGAGTTTTCTGCGTCCGGCCGGTAGCTGGGTGGAGAAGGGCGAGCCGATTTTTGAAGTGATTGATCCCTTATCCGATCGGGTCAGCACCCTGTGTGCTGGCACCAGCGGCGTGTTGTTCGCCGTTGAGCGGCTGCGTTACGCCCAACCCGGTTTCTGGCTGGCCAAGGTGGCGGGGCGCGAAGCGCTGCGGCACGGGCGCTTGCTCAACGACTGACTGCTTTTGTGAGAACCGACAGCATGTACAAACTTGAAGTCCAAGACCTGCATAAACGCTATGGCAGTCACGAAGTGCTCAAGGGCGTGTCCCTGAAAGCGGCGGCTGGCGATGTGATCAGCATCATCGGCTCCAGTGGCTCCGGCAAATCCACCTTCCTGCGCTGCATCAACCTGCTGGAGCAGCCGCACGCCGGCAAGATCCTGCTGAACAACGAAGAGTTGAAGCTGGTGGCGAACAAGGATGGAGCGCTGAAGGCGGCGGATCCAAAACAGCTGCAACGCATGCGTTCGCGCCTGTCGATGGTGTTCCAGCACTTCAACCTGTGGTCGCACATGACCGCCATCGAAAACATCATGGAAGCGCCGGTGCATGTGCTCGGCGTACCCAAGGCCGAAGCCCGTGCAAAGGCCGAGCACTACCTGGCCAAGGTCGGCGTGGCGCATCGCAAGGATGCCTACCCGGGCCATATGTCCGGTGGCGAGCAGCAGCGCGTGGCGATCGCCCGTGCGCTGGCGATGGAGCCTGAGGTCATGCTGTTCGATGAACCGACTTCGGCGCTCGACCCCGAGCTGGTGGGCGACGTGCTGAAAGTGATGCAGGCCCTGGCCCAGGAAGGCCGGACCATGGTGGTGGTGACCCACGAAATGGGCTTTGCCCGTGAAGTCTCGAACCAGCTGATATTCCTGCACAAGGGCCTGGTGGAAGAAAGCGGCAACCCGCGCGAAGTGCTGGTCAATCCGCAATCGGAACGTTTGCAACAATTCCTCTCGGGCAGTCTGAAGTAAATCACTCCCGTAACGCACCAAATTAGGTCATGCTGCGCACCGCGCGCCAGATGGTCTAATTTGGTTGCAGCCGCCTTTGGTCTCTAACACTGTTTTCGTTTCGGATTGCCCGCCATGACTGCCCATCGAATTGGTTTCCTGATTTGGCCCAGCACTAAAGCCTTGACGCTGGCGCTGGCCGAGGAGGCCTTGCGTGTCGCTCAGCGCGTGCATCCGGAAGTGGTCTACGAACTGGCCTTCCTGCAGGCCGAGGCGCCGGCCGACGGCGCCTGGCAACTGCCGGGCGAACCTTGGTCGGGCAAGCTCGAAGGCTGCCAGAAACTGTTCCTGCTGGCCGATGAGCCACCTGCCACCCTGGCGCCGGCCCTGAGCAGTGCGCTCAAGCAACTGGTGCGCGCCGGCTGTGTGATTGGTGGTTTGTCTGCCGGTGTGTATCCCTTGGCGCAGCTGGGGTTGCTCGACGGTTATCGGGCTGCGGTGCACTGGCGCTGGCAGGACGATTTCGCCGAGCGCTTCCCCAAGGTCATCGCCACCAGCCATCTGTTCGATTGGGATCGCGATCGCCTGACGGCGTGCGGCGGAATGTCGGTGCTGGATCTGTTGCTGGCGGTGCTGGCCCGTGACCACGGCGCGGAATTGGCCGGCGCGGTCTCGGAAGAGCTGGTGGTCGAGCGTATCCGCGAAGGTGGCGAGCGCCAGCGCATTCCGTTGCAGAACCGCCTGGGTTCCAGCCACCCGAAGCTGACCCAGGCGGTACTGCTGATGGAGGCCAATATCGAGGAGCCGCTGACCACCGACGAGATCGCCCAGCATGTGTGCGTCTCGCGTCGGCAGCTGGAGCGGATCTTCAAGCAATACCTCAATCGCGTGCCGAGCCAGTATTACCTGGAGCTGCGCCTGAACAAGGCGCGGCAGATGCTGATGCAGACCAGCAAGTCGATCATCCAGATCGGCCTGTCCTGCGGTTTCTCCTCGGGGCCACACTTCTCCAGCGCCTACCGCAACTTCTTCGGCGCCACACCGCGGGAAGACCGCAACCAGCGGCGCAGCAGCAGCCCGTTCGAGCTGTCTTCGGTACCTTCCGAGCGCGGTTGATTCGCCTCTTCGTTTTGTCTGTCAGATTTTTATCGCGAGCAAGCTTCGCTCCTACACAAGAATGCGTTCCGTGTTGGAGCGAAGCTTGCTCGCGATGGCGTCGTCACGCCAGGCGCAAATCGTTGGACAATCCTGCCGTTAAAGCCTCCAGCAGTTTAAACTGCGCCTTTGCGACGCTATTTGTCGCATTGCCGTAAACCCGCGTAAAACCGGGGTTGGCGCTATAAGAAGTTGTCGCTTGGCGACAAGGCCGGGCAGAAAACTGTCCTTACAATCCCCCCATCGCTCGCCAGTTTCAGGCAGGCGTTCCTCTTCAGGAGACTCCGATGTCCGTTGAGCAAGCTCCGGTGCAACGCGCCGATTTCGATCAGGTCATGGTTCCCAACTATGCACCTGCAGCTTTCATTCCTGTGCGTGGCGCGGGTTCCCGAGTCTGGGATCAGTCGGGCCGAGAGCTGATCGACTTTGCCGGCGGGATCGCGGTCAACGTACTGGGCCACGCCCATCCGGCGCTGGTCGCTGCTCTGACCGAGCAAGCCAACAAGTTGTGGCATGTATCCAACGTCTTCACCAACGAGCCGGCCCTGCGCCTGGCCCACAAGCTGGTCGACGCCACCTTTGCCGAGCGCGCGTTCTTCTGCAACTCCGGCGCCGAAGCCAACGAGGCCGCCTTCAAGCTGGCCCGTCGTGTCGCTTTCGACCGTTTTGGCGCGGAAAAATACGAAATCATCGCGGCTCTCAACAGCTTCCACGGTCGCACCCTGTTCACCGTGAACGTGGGTGGCCAGTCGAAGTACTCCGACGGCTTCGGTCCTAAAATCACCGGTATCACCCACGTTCCCTACAACGATCTGGCGGCATTGAAAGCGGCGATTTCGGATAAGACCTGCGCGGTGGTACTGGAGCCGATCCAGGGCGAAGGCGGTGTGTTGCCAGCCGAGAAGGCTTACCTGCAAGGCGCCCGCGAGCTGTGCGACGCGCACAACGCGCTGCTGGTGTTCGACGAAGTGCAGACCGGCATGGGCCGCAGCGGCGAGCTGTTCGCCTATATGCACTACGGCGTGACCCCGGACATCCTGACCAGCGCCAAGAGCCTGGGCGGCGGTTTCCCGATCGCCGCGATGCTGACCACCGAAGCGCTGGCCAAGCACCTGGTGGTCGGTACCCACGGCACCACCTACGGTGGCAACCCGCTGGCATGCGCGGTGGCCGGCGCGGTGATCGACGTGATCAATACGCCCGAAGTGTTGAACGGTGTGAAGGCCAAGCACGATCGCTTCAAGACCCGTCTGCAGCAGATCGGCGAGAAGTACGGCCTGTTCACCGAAGTGCGTGGCCTGGGCCTGCTGCTCGGTTGCGTGCTCAGCGATGCCTGGAAAGGCAAGGCCAAGGACGTGTTCAACGCCGCTGAAAAAGAAAACCTGATGATCCTCCAGGCCGGTCCGGACGTGGTGCGTTTCGCCCCGAGCCTGGTGGTCGAAGAGGCGGACATCGAAGAAGGCCTGCAGCGCTTCGAACGTGCGGTAGCCAAGCTGACCCAGGCCTGATTCGGGCCGCGGTACTCCTCGGCACTTGTCCTCAGGGCCAGCGTCGAGCCCCATTTTCGGTGCCGGGCTGTCCCGGCATTTTTTTCCCTGAGTCGGCCTCCTGGCCGGCCTGTTTCGAGTAAGGAGTGACACCATGCTGGTGATGCGCCCCGCGCAAATGGCTGATCTGGGCGAGGTACAGCGTCTGGCTGCGGACAGCCCGATTGGTGTCACTTCCTTGCCGGATGACGTGGAACGCCTGAGCGACAAGATCGCGGCAAGCGAGGCTTCGTTCGCCGCCGAGGTGAGCTTCAATGGCGAGGAGAGCTACTTCTTCGTCCTCGAGGACACCGAAACCGGCAAGCTGGTCGGTTGCTCGGCCATCGTTGCTTCGGCCGGTTACTCCGAGCCGTTCTACAGCTTCCGTAACGAGACCTTCGTGCATGCCTCCCGCGAGCTGAAGATCCACAACAAGATCCACGTGCTTTCCCAGTGCCATGACCTGACCGGCAACAGCCTGCTGACCAGCTTCTATGTGGTCCCGGAACTGGTGGGGTCGCCATGGTCGGAACTCAATTCCCGCGGTCGCCTGCTGTTCGTCGCCAGCCACCCGGAGCGGTTCGCCGATTCGGTGGTGACCGAGATCGTCGGCTACAGCGACGAGAACGGCGACTCGCCGTTCTGGGACGCCATCGGCCGTAACTTCTTCGACCTCAACTACGCCGCCGCCGAGCGTCTGTGCGGGCTGAAAAGCCGCACCTTCCTCGCCGAGCTGATGCCGCACTACCCGATCTATGTGCCGCTGCTGCCGGATGCCGCGCAGGAAGCCATGGGCCAGGTGCATCCGCGGGCGCAGATTACCTTTGACATCCTGATGCGCGAAGGCTTCGAGACCGATCATTACATCGACATCTTCGACGGTGGCCCGACCCTGCACGCCCGGGTCTCGGGGATCCGTTCGATCGCCCAGAGCCGCGTGGTGCCGGTGAAGATCGGTGAGGTCGCCAAGGGCGGCGGACGCCAGTACCTGGTCGCCAATGCGCAGTTGCAGGATTACCGCGCGGTGATGCTGGAGCTGGATTACGCGCCGGGCAAACCGGTGACCCTGGATCTGCAAGCGGCCGAAGCCCTGGGCGTCGGCGAAGGTGCCAGCGTGCGCCTGGTGGCGGTTTAACGCCTTAAGCGAGTTTCGCGGGGGCCGTCAGCGGCGCCCGTCTGAGGAGATAGCATGATCGTTCGTCCCGTACGCAGCAGCGACTTACCCGCTCTGATCGACCTGGCCCGCAGCACCGGCACCGGCCTTACCACCTTGCCGGCCAACGAAGAGCGTCTGAAACACCGCGTGGGCTGGGCGGAAAAGACCTTCCGTGGCGAAGCCGAGCGGGGCGATGCGGATTACCTGTTCGTGCTCGAGGACGACAACGGCCGCGTGGTGGGGATTTCCGCGATTGCCGGCGCGGTCGGCCTGCGCGAGCCCTGGTACAACTTCCGGGTCGGCCTGACCGTCAGCGCCTCCCAGGAGCTGAACATCTACCGCGAGATTCCGACGCTGTTCCTGGCCAACGACCTGACCGGCAATTCCGAGTTGTGTTCGCTGTTCCTGCACGCCGATTACCGCACCGGCCTCAACGGCCGCATGCTGGCCAAGGCGCGCATGCTGTTCATCGCCGAATTCCCGCAGCTGTTCGGCAACAAGATCATCGCCGAGATGCGCGGCATGTCCGATGAAGCCGGGCGCTCGCCATTCTGGGAAAGCCTGGGCCGGCACTTTTTCAAGATGGAATTCAGCCAGGCCGACTACCTGACCGGCGTGGGCAACAAGGCGTTCATCGCCGAGCTGATGCCGAAGTTCCCGCTGTACACCTGCTTCCTCTCCGAGGGCGCGCGCAACGTGATCGGCAAGGTGCACACCGATACCGAGCCGGCGCTGGCCATGCTCAAGAGCGAGGGTTTCAGCTACCAGGGTTACGTCGACATCTTCGACGCCGGCCCGGCAGTGGAGTGCGAAACCGCCAAGATCCGCGCGGTGCGCGACAGCCAGGCGCTGGTGCTGGCCATCGGCACGCCGGGCGACGACGCCACGCCTTTCCTGATTCACAACCGCAAGCGCGAGGACTGCCGGATCACCGCCGCACCTGCGCGCTTTGCGTCGGGCACCCTGGTGGTTGATGCGCTGACCGCCAAACGCCTGCAACTCAATGCGGGCGATCAGGTCCGTGCCGTAGCGCTGTCTGCTTCCCGGGAGTCGAAATAATGAACACGCTGTACATCGCAGGCCAGTGGCTGCCAGGCCAGGGCGAAGCCTTTGAGTCGTTGAATCCGGTGACCCAGCAGGTGCTGTGGTCGGGCAACGGCGCCACCGCCGCCCAGGTTGAAAGTGCGGTGCAGGCTGCGCGCCAGGCATTCCCGGCCTGGGCCAGGCGTTCGCTGGACGAGCGGATCGGGGTGCTGGAAGCCTTTGCCGCCAGCCTGAAAAGCCATGCCGACGAACTGGCCCGCTGCATCGGTGAGGAAACCGGCAAGCCGCTGTGGGAAGCCGCCACCGAAGTGACCAGCATGGTCAACAAGATCGCGATCTCGGTGCAGAGCTACCGTGAACGTACCGGCGAGAAGAGCGGCCCGCTGGGCGACGCCACCGCGGTACTGCGGCACAAGCCCCACGGCGTGGTGGCGGTGTTCGGCCCTTACAACTTCCCCGGCCATCTGCCTAACGGTCATATCGTTCCTGCCCTGCTGGCGGGTAACAGCGTGCTGTTCAAGCCCAGCGAGCTGACCCCGAAAGTCGCCGAGCTGACGGTCAAATGCTGGATCGAAGCCGGCCTGCCGGCGGGTGTGTTGAACCTGCTGCAAGGCGCGCGGGAAACCGGTATCGCCCTGGCCGCCAACCCGGGTATCGACGGTCTGTTCTTCACCGGTTCCAGCCGCACCGGCAATCACCTGCACCAGCAGTTCGCCGGCCGTCCGGACAAGATCCTCGCGCTGGAGATGGGCGGTAACAACCCGCTGGTGGTGGATCAGGTCGCGGACCTGGACGCGGCGGTCTACACCATCATCCAGTCGGCCTTCATTTCCGCCGGCCAGCGTTGCACCTGCGCGCGCCGCCTGCTGGTGCCGCAAGGCGCCTGGGGCGACCAGTTGCTGGAGCGCCTGGTAGCGGTCAGCTCGACCATCGAGGTCGGTGCGTTCGACCAGCAGCCGGCGCCGTTCATGGGCTCGGTGATTTCCCTTGGCGCTGCCCGCGCGTTGATGCAGGCCCAGGAAAACCTGTTGGCCAATGGCGCCGTGGCGCTGCTGGAAATGACCCAGCCGCAGGATCAGGCCGCACTGCTGACCCCGGGCATTCTCGACGTGACCGCCGTGGCCGAGCGCCCGGACGAAGAACTGTTCGGCCCCTTGCTGCAAGTGATTCGCTACGCCGATTTCGAAGCGGCGATCGCCGAGGCCAACGACACCCAGTACGGTCTGGCGGCGGGCCTGCTGTCGGATTCCGAGGCGCGTTACCAGCAGTTCTGGCTGGAAAGCCGGGCCGGTATCGTCAACTGGAACAAGCAGTTGACCGGTGCTGCGAGCAGCGCGCCGTTCGGCGGTGTCGGGGCTTCCGGCAACCATCGCGCCAGTGCCTATTACGCCGCGGATTACTGCGCGTACCCGGTGGCGTCGCTGGAAACCGCAAGCCTGACCTTGCCGAGCGCGCTGACGCCGGGTGTGCGCCTGGTGTGATGGGTTGCGCTGCAGATTGCTGGAAGGTCCTGCGACCTTCGCAGCCTGTAAAGCGGCTACAGAGAGCGGCGGGGCGTCGGTGGTTGTGGTAACCCTGTAGCCGCTGCCGCAGGCTGCGATCGCCCGCGAAGCGGGCGCCGACGGCCTCAAGACATGTACTGATACCGATGCCTATAACAACAGATTCTCGTGGAGCCTCGCTGATGAAATCCTATGAAGTCAATTTCGACGGTCTAGTGGGGCCTACCCATAACTACGGCGGCCTGTCCTACGGCAACGTCGCGTCCCAGAGCAACAGCCAGCAGTCTTCCAACCCCAAGGAAGCCGCGCTGCAGGGCCTGGCGAAAATGAAAGCGCTGATGGAAATGGGTTTCCAGCAAGGCGTGCTGGCACCACAGGAACGCCCGGACGTGGCCGCCCTGCGTCGCCTGGGGTTTTCCGGCAGCGATGCGCAGGTCATCGAACGTGCCGCCAAGGATGCGATGCCGCTGCTGGTCGCCAGTTGCTCGGCGTCGAGCATGTGGGTGGCCAACGCCGCCACGGTCAGCCCGAGCGCCGACACCGCTGACGGTCGCGTGCATTTCACCGCCGCCAACCTGAACTGCAAATATCACCGCAGCATCGAACACCCGACCACCAGTCGTGTACTGGGGGCGATGTTCGCCGACCCGCAGCACTTCGCCCATCACGCGGCGTTGCCGGCGGTGGCGCAGTTCGGCGATGAAGGCGCGGCCAACCACACCCGTTTCTGCCGCGACTATGGCCAGGCCGGTGTCGAGTTCTTCGTCTTCGGTCGCAGTGCCTTCGATACCCGCTACTCGGCACCGCAGAAGTACCCGGCGCGCCAGACCCTGGAAGCCTCGCAGGCCGTCGCCCGGCTGCACGGCCTGAGCGACGACGGGGTGGTGTATGCCCAGCAGAACCCGTCGGTGATCGACCAGGGCGTGTTCCATAACGATGTGATCGCGGTGGGTAACGGCGAAGTGCTGTTCTACCACGAGGACGCGTTCCTCGAGACCGACAAGATGCTTGCCGAGCTGCAGGCCAAGCTGGGCAAGCGCGGCGGCAACTTCCAGTCGATCTGCGTGCCGCGCTCGCAGGTCACGGTGGAAGACGCGGTGCGCTCCTACCTGTTCAACAGCCAGTTGCTGTCCCGCGCCGATGGCTCGATGCTGCTGATCGTGCCGGAAGAGTGCCGCGGCAACGAGCGCGTCTGGCAGTACCTGCAAGGCCTGACCAGCTCCGGCGGCCTGATCCGCGAGGTGAAAGTCTTCGACCTCAAGCAGAGCATGCAGAACGGCGGTGGCCCGGCGTGCCTGCGGCTTCGGGTCGCGCTCAATCAAACCGAGCTGGCGGCGGTCAACCCAGGGGTTATCATGACCGCGCCGTTGTACGGCACGCTGACCCAATGGGTCGACAAGCACTACCGCGACCGCCTGAGCGAAAACGATCTGGCGGACCCGCAATTGCTGCTTGAGTGCCGGACGGCACTGGATGAACTGACGCAAATCCTTAAACTGGGCGCGGTTTATCCATTCCAGATCAATTGAAAGCCCGCGCCTGAGTCCGCTGATCCAGGCGCGCCGCTTTACCTCCAGATGAGAGCGTAATAAATGAGCGATACCCTGCAGCTGATTCTTGAAGACACCGACGGCACTCAACTGGAAACTTCCTGCACCCGCGTTGCCGTGATGTGGCAAGGCAAGGAACTGTGGATCCAGCAGGACGGCCGCGGCCAGCTGCTGATCGGCGTGGACGTCGAGGAAGGCGACGAAGAGTACGCCAACCTGCTGCTGCGTCCATTGGCGACTAATCTGGTAAGTCTGCAACTGGAAATGGAACCGGCCGACGCTGGTGACGACGATCACGTGCATGGCCCTGACTGCCAGCACGACCATTAAGGAATAACGTTCTATGCTCGCCCTCGGCAAACTGCTTGAACTGACCCTCGCCGGTCGTGAACCGGCGGAGAAGACTCAACTGACTGTCGACGGCGTGCGGATGCGCTGGCTGAGCGAAGGTGCGCTGGAAGTCCGGCCACCCCAGGCGCGGGACAATGGCATGGACCTGCTGCTGTCCGCCGGCATCCACGGCAACGAGACGGCACCGATCGAGTTGCTCGACCGTCTGTTGCATGACATCGCTCGCGGCGACCTCAAGCCGTGCGCACGCATTCTGTTCCTGTTCGGCAACCCCGAAGCCATGCGCCACGGCGAACGCTTCATCGAGCAGGACATCAACCGGCTGTTCAACGGCCGTCACGAACAAAGCAGTGGTAACGAGGCTTTGCGCGCCTGTGAGCTGGAGCGCCTGGCGGCGAGTTTCTTCAGCCTGCCGGACCGTACCCGCCTGCACTACGACCTGCACACGGCGATCCGCGGTTCGAAGATCGAGCAGTTCGCCCTGTACCCGTGGAAGGAAGGTCGCCAGCACTCGCGCCGGGAACTGGCGCGCCTGCGGGCCGCGGGCATGGAGGCGGTGCTGCTGCAGAACAAGCCGTCCATCGTGTTCAGCTCCTATACCTACGACAAGCTGGACGCCGAGTCTTTCACCCTGGAACTGGGCAAGGCCCGGCCGTTCGGGCAGAACCAGGGGGTGAATGTCGAGCGTCTGGAAACCCGCCTGAAGCAGATCATCGAAGGCCGCGAACCGCCCATGGCGGAGGAGAAGCTGGATGGCTTGCAGCTGTTCAGCGTCGCTCGGGAAATCATCAAGCACAGCGATACCTTCCACCTGCACCTGCCGGCGGATATCGAGAACTTCTCCGAACTGGAAGTGGGTTACCTGTTGGCCGACGATATCGCCCAGACCCGCTGGATAGTCGAGGAGGAGGGTGCGCGGATCATTTTCCCCAACCCCAAGGTGAAGAACGGTCTGCGTGCCGGAATCCTGATCGTGCCGACCACGGCTGACGGCCTGGCCTGAGCTGTAGCTGCTGCCGAAGGCTGCGATGGGCCGCGTAGCGGGCGCCGCCTTTGAGGTTAATTAGAAGGCCCTGCGGGCCTTATCGCAGCCTGCGGCAGCGGCCACAAAAAACATCGCGAGCCAGCTCGATCCCTGTAGGAACGAACTGGCTCGCGATTTTTGCTTTCAGCGTCTGACGCTTACACCGCTACCCGCTGCTCAGGGCGACGCAGGGCGCGAGTCTTGTGCAGGGTGTCGGCGCAGGTCTTCGCCGCTTCCTGGCCCTTGTGCACGAAATGCTCGAAGAAGAATTTCTGATGTTCTTCGCCGGCGTGGAAGTGGTGCGGGGTCAAGACCACCGAGAATACCGGCACTTCGGTTTCCAGCTGGACCTGCATCAGGCCGCTGATCACCGACTGGGCGACGAACTCATGGCGGTAGATACCGCCGTCCACCACCAGGCCCGCGGCGACGATGCCGGCATACCGGCCGGACTTGGCCAGCAGCTTGGCGTGCAGTGGAATTTCAAAGGCGCCGCCGACTTCGAAGAAGTCGATATCGCTTTCCTGATAACCCTGGGCGAGCATTTCGCTGACGAAACCTTTGCGGCTCTGGTCGACAATTTCCTTGTGCCAGCAGGCCTGGATAAACGCCACGCGTTCGCCGTGATGCTGTTTGCTTTTGCTATCGATTGCGGTGGGTTGCATCTGTTCTGACTCCTGTTTGTGTGAAAAACAGGGCGTTATGAATCGAAAGGGATTTAAGGGTACGTACCGGCCAGGCGCACAAACAGTCGCGCGCAGGTCTGTGGACGGCCCTTTGGCGCCAATCCCGTTCTCTCTTCATCCGGACTATGACCGTCGGCCCCGGGATCACACCGGGTCTGCTGACCTTGCCGTCATTCGCCGCCGAAACGGTACCTGTCGCCAAGCGCTCGCGGGCTATGCGCATTGCGCGCAATTACCGCCGGTGGGGAATTACACCCCGCCCTGAGAACGTTGCCACCGGGCTTTGCGGCGGCGGTGAGTTTGTAACACATATTTTTCGGCAGTGCATTGCGGCTTTTGGATGATAAGCATCGGTTTTTCATCTCCATCGATGGGCTTTTCCTGGGCGGGCCTTGATAAATCGCGGTTGTGCCCGTAGTAATTCAGTTCGAAAGAATTTCTTTATCCCAGCGACGTCCGCGTCCCCTTGCCGAGGCCTGATTCATGAGCGTTATCGATCTTCGCAGTGACACCGTTACCCAACCCACGGCGGGCATGCTGGAGGCAATGGCCACGGCGGCCACGGGCGATGATGTCTACGGCGAAGATCCGACGGTCAACCGCCTGGAGGCCGAACTGGCGCAGCGCCTCGGGTTCGCCGAGGCGTTGTTCGTGCCGACCGGTACCATGAGCAACCTGCTGGGCTTGATGGCCCATTGTGGGCGTGGCGACGAATACATCGTCGGCCAGCAGGCGCATACCTATAAGTACGAGGGGGGCGGGGCGGCGGTGCTGGGCTCGATCCAGCCCCAGCCGCTGGAAGTCCAGGCCGACGGCTCGCTGGATTTGGCCCAGGTCGCCGCGGCGATCAAGCCGGATGATTTCCACTTTGCCCGTACCCGCCTGCTGGCGCTGGAAAACACCATGCAGGGCAAGGTGCTGCCGTTGAGTTATCTGGCACAGGCCCGAGCCTTTACCCGTGAGCATGGCCTGGCCCTGCACCTGGACGGCGCGCGGTTGTACAACGCGGCAGTCAAGCTGGGCGTCGATGCGCGGGAGATTACCCAACACTTCGACTCGGTCTCGGTGTGCCTGTCCAAGGGGCTGGGCGCGCCGGTGGGCTCGGTGCTGTGCGGTTCGGCGGAGCTGATCGGCAAGGCCCGACGCCTGCGCAAGATGGTCGGGGGCGGCATGCGCCAGGCCGGGATCCTGGCCGCGGCGGGCCTGTATGCGCTCGATCAGCATGTAACACGTCTGGCCGACGACCATGCCAATGCCCGATTGCTGGCCGAGGGGCTGCGTGAGGCGGGCTATGAGGTCGAGCCGGTGCAAACCAACATGGTCTATGTGGCGATGGGGGACAGGGCAGAGGCCCTCAGGGCATTCGCCGGCGAGCGCGGGATCAGGCTGAGCGCCGCGTCGCGGCTGCGGATGGTCACCCATATGGATGTCAGTCGTGCACAAATCGAGCAAGTCGTCGGGACTTTTATCGATTTTTCCCGCAACTGACAGTGTTAGCCGTCCAATTGACCGTCTCTATCGTATAAACACGCTGTACCCCAAGCTCAGGGCCGATATAATGCGGCCCTTTGCCGTCGTTTCGTCTGATGACGTTTCGCACAGGCCTTTGGCCGCAGTCTCCGTGGAAGAACCTAATGAAAAGCGCAGAAATCCGTGAAGCCTTCCTTCGCTTCTTCGAAGAGCAAGGCCACACCCGTGTAGCCTCCAGCTCTTTGATTCCGGGCAACGACCCAACCCTGCTGTTCACCAACGCGGGGATGAACCAGTTCAAGGACTGCTTCCTGGGCCAGGAAAAGCGCGCCTATACCCGCGCCGTAAGCAGCCAGAAATGCGTACGCGCCGGCGGCAAGCACAACGACCTGGAAAACGTCGGTTACACCGCCCGCCACCACACGTTCTTCGAAATGCTGGGCAACTTCAGCTTCGGCGATTACTTCAAGCGTGACGCCATCACCTTCGCCTGGACTTTCCTGACGTCCGACAAGTGGCTGAACCTGCCGAAAGAAAAGCTCTGGGTCACTGTCTACGCCACCGATGACGAGGCCTATGACATCTGGACCAAGGAAGTCGGGGTTCCGGCCGAGCGCATGGTCCGTATCGGCGACAACAAGGGCGCGCCATACGCTTCCGACAACTTCTGGACCATGGGCGATACCGGCCCGTGCGGTCCTTGCACCGAGATTTTCTACGATCACGGCGCCGACATCTGGGGCGGCCCACCGGGTTCGCCGGAAGAGGACGGCGACCGTTACATCGAGATCTGGAACAACGTGTTCATGCAGTTCAACCGCACCGCCGATGGCGTGTTGCATCCGTTGCCAGCGCCGTCGGTGGACACCGGCATGGGCCTGGAGCGGATCAGTGCGGTCCTGCAGCACGTTCACTCGAACTATGAAATCGACCTGTTCCAGAGCCTGCTGAACGCGGCGGCCAAGGCCATCGGTTGCACCAACGACGCCCAGGCGTCGCTGAAAGTCGTGGCCGATCACATCCGTTCCTGCGGCTTCCTGATCGCCGACGGCGTGCTGCCTTCCAACGAAGGTCGCGGTTATGTCCTGCGTCGCATCATTCGCCGCGCTTGCCGTCACGGCAACAAACTGGGCGCCAAGGGCAGCTTCTTCTATCAGATCGTGGCCGCGTTGGTCGCCGAAATGGGCGAAGCCTTCCCGGAACTGAAATCCCAGCAGGCGCATATCGAGCGCGTGCTGAAAGCCGAAGAAGAGCAGTTCGCCAAGACCCTGGAGCAGGGCCTGAAAATCCTCGAGCAGGACCTGGCCGAACTCAAAGGCACTGTGGTTCCGGGCGACGTGGTGTTCAAACTCTACGACACCTACGGTTTCCCGATGGACCTGACCGGCGACATCGCCCGTGAGCGCGAGCTGACTCTCGACGAGGAAGGTTTCGAGCGCGAGATGGAAGCCCAGCGTGTGCGTGCTCGTTCCGCAAGCTCCTTTGGCATGGACTACAACAGCCTGGTCAAGGTCGATGTGGCTACCGAGTTCACCGGTTATCACGCCACCAGCGGTGCGGCCAAGGTGGTGGCTCTTTATAAGGAAGGGCAATCGGTCGACGTGCTGAGCGAAGGTGAAGAGGGCGTCGTTGTTCTCGACCAGACGCCTTTCTACGCTGAATCGGGCGGCCAGATCGGCGACTGCGGTTACCTGCAAGCGGGCAGCGCGCGTTTCGACGTGCGCGATACCACCAAGACCGGCGGTGCTTTCCTGCATCACGGCGTATTGGCCAGCGGCAGCCTGACCGTTGGTGCTCCGGTGCAAACCCAGGTCGATGCCGAAGTGCGTCACGCCACTTCGCTGAATCACTCGGCTACCCACTTGCTGCACGCCGCTCTGCGCCAGGTATTGGGCGAGCATGTGCAGCAGAAGGGCTCGCTGGTCGACAGTCAGCGCCTGCGTTTCGACTTCAGCCATTTCGAAGCGATCAAGCCTGAGCAGATCAAGGCCTTGGAAGACATCGTCAACGCCGAGATTCGCAAGAACACCGCGGTGGAAACCGAAGAAACCGATATCGACACCGCCAAGCAGAAGGGCGCCATGGCGCTGTTCGGCGAGAAGTACGGCGACAGCGTGCGTGTACTGAGCATGGGCGGCGACTTCTCCGTTGAACTGTGTGGCGGTATCCACGCCAACCGTACCGGCGATATCGGCCTGCTGAAAATCATCAGCGAAGGCGGCGTGGCCTCGGGCGTACGTCGTATCGAAGCAGTCACCGGTGCCGCGGCACTGGCGTACCTGAACGCTGCGGAAGAGCAACTCAAGGAAGCGGCGACCCTGGTCAAGGGCAGCCGTGACAACCTGATCGACAAGCTGTCGGCCGTGCTGGAGCGCAACCGCCTGCTGGAGAAACAACTCGAGCAGCTACAGGCCAAGGCCGCTAGTGCCGCTGGCGACGACCTGTCGGCGCAGGCGCTGGATGTCAAAGGCGCGAAAGTGCTGGCGGCGCGCCTGGATGGTCAGGACGGCAAGGCGCTGTTGGCGCTGGTCGATCAGTTGAAAAACAAACTCGGTCGCGCAGTGATCCTGCTCGGCAGTGTCCATGAGGAAAAGGTCGTACTGGTTGCGGGCGTAACCAAGGACCTGACTGGCCAACTCAAAGCCGGTGATTTGATGAAGCAAGCCGCTGCGGCAGTGGGCGGGAAGGGCGGTGGTCGTCCGGACATGGCGCAGGGCGGTGGTGTCGATGCCGCTGCGCTGGATGCCGCGCTGGCCCTGACCGTTCCGTTTGTCGAGCAGGGGATTTAAGGTTCCAAGCCGAGCCCGTCGTCTAGTGGCGGGCTTTGGAGCTGCGCAGTTTGATTGATTAATGGGCGCCCCTTTACGGGCTGAGGCGGCTTAGAAATGGCTTTGATCGTACAGAAATTTGGAGGCACCTCGGTCGGTTCCGTCGAAAGAATCGAGCAGGTCGCCGACAAGGTGAAAAAATTCCGCGAAGCCGGTGACGACCTGGTGGTTGTTCTGTCGGCCATGAGCGGCGAAACCAACCGTCTGATCGACCTTGCCAAGCAAATCAGCGGCGACGGTCAGCCGGTTCCTCGCGAGCTGGACGTGATCGTTTCCACCGGCGAGCAGGTGACGATCGCACTGCTGGCCATGGCGCTGATCAAGCGCGGCGTTCCGGCAGTGTCGTATACCGGCAACCAGGTGCGGATTCTGACCGATAGCGCGCACAATAAAGCGCGCATATTGCAGATCGACGATCAGAAAATTCGCGGTGACCTGAAGGCCGGCCGCGTGGTTGTGGTCGCAGGTTTCCAGGGGGTCGACGAGCACGGCAACATCACCACCCTCGGTCGTGGCGGTTCCGACACCACCGGCGTGGCACTGGCGGCGGCCCTGAAGGCTGACGAATGCCAGATCTACACCGATGTCGACGGCGTCTACACCACCGATCCGCGTGTGGTGTCCGTGGCCCAGCGCCTGGACAAGATCACCTTCGAAGAAATGCTGGAAATGGCCAGCCTGGGCTCCAAGGTGTTGCAGATCCGCGCGGTCGAGTTCGCCGGCAAGTACAACGTTCCGCTGCGCGTACTGCACAGCTTCAAGGAGGGTCCGGGTACCCTCATTACTATTGATGAAGAGGAATCCATGGAACAGCCGATCATTTCCGGCATCGCTTTTAACCGCGATGAAGCCAAGCTGACCATCCGTGGCGTGCCAGACACTCCCGGCGTGGCCTTCAAGATTCTCGGCCCGATCAGCGCCGCGAACATTGAAGTCGACATGATCGTGCAGAACGTTTCGCACGATAACACCACCGACTTCACCTTCACCGTGCACCGCAACGATTACCTGGCGGCCCAGCAAGTACTGGAAAACACTGCCCGTGAAATCGGCGCCCGGGAAGTGGTAGGCGACACCAAGATCGCCAAGGTCTCGATCGTTGGCGTCGGCATGCGCTCCCACGCGGGCGTTGCCAGCCGCATGTTCGAAGCGCTGGCCAAGGAAAGCATCAACATCCAGATGATCTCGACCTCGGAAATCAAGGTTTCCGTGGTGATTGAAGAGAAGTACCTGGAACTGGCTGTGCGCGCTCTGCACACGGCTTTCGAACTGGACGCTCCGGCCCGACAGGGCGAGTGATGCGTTGCCCGAAGGGCGCGGTTTACCGCGCCCTTCGTTTTTTTGATCGGCGTGACAGAAAACTGTTCTTTTGCTCGCGCTAGTCAATACTTAGGCGTGTAGGGCTACGGCCGTCCTGGTTGTAGGTCGATACCCTTTTTTTTGCAGACTGTTGTCCCTGAAATGAAATGCGTGAGGAGAAAGGTATGCTGATTCTGACTCGTCGGTGCGCAGAAAGCCTGATTATTGGTGATGGCGAAATCACCGTGACCGTGCTTGGCGTCAAAGGAAATCAAGTGCGTATCGGTGTCAACGCCCCTAAAGAGGTAGCGGTGCACCGTGAAGAAATTTACCTGCGGATAAAGAAAGAGAAGGACGAAGAACCAAGCCATTAATTTTTATCGTTTTTTTTGTTTGCAAACGGGGAGAAAGCTGGTTAATATACGCCCCGTGTTGCGGAGAGCTGGCCGAGTGGCCGAAGGCGCTCCCCTGCTAAGGGAGTACACCTCACAAGGGTGTCGGGGGTTCGAATCCCCCGTTCTCCGCCATTATTTACTTAGTTCGTTGTAATCTGGCTTCTTCTGTAAGTTGTTGAAATTACTAGAAAAAGTGCTTTACAAAAAGATTTAACGGCCTATAATGCGCGGCAACAAATGCACTCGTAGCTCAGCTGGATAGAGTACTCGGCTACGAACCGAGCGGTCACAGGTTCGAATCCTGTCGAGTGCACCATTTAAGAGTTGTTTGCAGTGATGTGAATAACTTGGCTCCAACCAGTCGTGGTCTGGTCTAAAAACACAAAATGCACTCGTAGCTCAGCTGGATAGAGTACTCGGCTACGAACCGAGCGGTCACAGGTTCGAATCCTGTCGAGTGCACCATATACCAAGAAGCCCGCATTCATTGCGGGCTTTTTGCTTTCTGTCGTTTGGCTTTTCTCCCTTCTTTATTGATTCCTCTCTTTGAACGCCGCGATCATTCTGGCGTCGTATTCAGCGTGTGCCTGTCTTTTTTGATGTGGCCCTTCGAAAGCTCCCGGCAATTGTGAATTGATAGCGGGGGAGAGTTCCGGGCGCAGTTTTTTCGTCTGGGGTGTGTTTTCTTTTTCGGATGGTGCGTCGCAGCTTTATAGATTCAGCGCTTCTTCAGCTTTGCGTCGCAAGCGCTTGTTCTTGCCATGATTTTTTAACGTTTAAAGCCGTCAAGCGGTGTATGATTGCGCCCGTCAGCCCCGCCGGGGCTTGTGGAATACCTCCATGGACTTACCCAGTAGTTACTCAGTATCCCGTTTTTACAATCATGAATTGACTGATTGATCCTTCCGGCGTGCTCCTCTGCTGGGAGTGGAGTTCGCCTATGACCGAAGTAGAAGTAAAGAAAACACAAGACAGCCTGCAGGATCGCCTCGCTCAAGTCGTTGAGCTGCTGCAGCGCCAGCGGGTGGTCGAAGACCTGACTCATCGTCAGGAAGGTCATCATCAGGATCGGGTCGAGAACCTGGTCCACCGGCAGAACCTCGTCGAGCTGCAACGCAAACTCGATGATCTGCACTCCGCCGACGTTGCCTACATCCTTGAAGCCTTGCCGCTCGACGAGCGTCTGACCGTCTGGCAGTTGGTCAAGGCCGAGCGCGACGGCGACATCCTGCTCGAAGTATCCGATTCCGTACGTGAAACCCTGATCGCCGACATGGACGATCATGAGCTCCTGGCTGCTGCCAAGGAGATGGACGCCGACGAACTTGCTGACCTGGCTCCCGAGCTGCCGCGAGACGTTGTCCATGAGCTGATGGAGGCGTTGGACGGCCAGCAGCGTGAGCGCGTTCGCTCCGCCTTGTCATATGACGAGGAGCAGGTCGGTGCGTTGATGGACTTCGAGATGGTGACTATCCGTGAGGATGTCAGCCTTGAAGTGGTCCTGCGTTATCTGCGTCGTCTCAAAGAATTGCCTGGCCATACCGACAAGCTGTTCGTCGTTGACTATGACGGTGTGCTCAAGGGCGTGCTGCCCATCAAGCGGTTGCTGGTGAATGATCCGGAGAAACAGGTTTCTGAGGTCATGGCCAGCGACCCGGTAAGTTTCCATCCGGATGAAGATGCCTACGACGCTGCGCAAGCATTCGAGCGTTACGACTTGATCTCGGCGCCGGTGGTCGACAAGAACGGCAAATTGATCGGCCGTCTGACCATCGACGAAATGGTCGACCTGATTCGTGAGGAGAGTGAGACCGAAGTCCTCAACATGGCCGGTCTGCGCGAAGAGGAAGATATTTTTGCCTCGGTCTGGCGTTCCCTGCGCAACCGCTGGGCCTGGCTGGCAATCAACCTGATCACTGCATTCGTCGCTTCGCGAGTGATCGGCTTGTTTGAAGGCTCCATCGAAAAGCTGGTGGCCCTGGCGGCCCTGATGCCGATCGTGGCGGGTATTGGCGGCAACTCGGGTAACCAGACCATCACCATGATTGTTCGCGCCATGGCGCTGGACCAGGTCAGCACCGGCAATACCTCGCGACTGATGCGCAAGGAGCTGGCGGTGGCCTTGATCAACGGCCTGGTCTGGGGCGGAGTGATCGGCGTGGTGGCCTACCTGCTCTATGGCAGCTGGTCGTTGGGTGTGGTGATGACGGCGGCCATGACACTCAACCTGTTGCTGGCGGCGTTGATGGGGGTTCTGATTCCGATGACGCTGGCGCGTCTGGGGCGCGACCCGGCAATGGGGGCCAGTGTCATGATCACGGCCATGACCGACAGTGGCGGCTTCTTTATCTTCCTTGGGCTGGCCACCATCTTCCTGCTCTGATCCTGCATACAGCCCCTCTAATGGGGCTGTATCGTTTTCTCCATCCCTTTGCGATCCAGGCTCCAGTGCTTTTGTAGCGTTCGAGCGGTAAATTTCGGGTAAAAAAAAGCCAGCACAAGGCTGGCTCTAGCTTTCGAGGTCGAATCAGGAAGCGTCTGCGGCCATTTCGGCGTCATGGGCGATCAGCGAAACGAGGGCGTTCTGCTGGCGGTGGGAAAGTTGACGGAAACGTTGAAGCAGTTCGCGTTCATGCAAGGAGAGCTCTGGGCTGTCCAGGCGCATGCTCAACTCTTCACCCAAGGCGCCTTCCTGAATAAGACTCTGCTCCAGGCGCGCGATGATTTCGGAGTTCATGCTGCGGTGATGATTGCGTGCCACCTCGGCAATGCGTTCACGCATCCCGTCGGGTAGACGTACGACGAACTTGTCAGCCGTACGGCTGGAATAAATTGCCTGTTTCAATGGGCGCATATATTTAACCGGTTAGTTCAGGGGAGCGGTTCTCGGAGTTGGCCGCGGGATGTCAGTTAGGACAAGCGTTGCTGCCAAATGTTCAACCTGAATTGTTAAGAGGCCCGCATCATGCCTCAAAATAGCCAGATCCTTGGCGTCAATTCTGTGACAAATATTGAACTGGATAAAGGCGTTATGCCAGCACCAATTATCAGAAATGCGGACTGGTTTGAAAAGATTGCCTGTCCGCCTATCTGCCCGCGTCCTGGTGTCCGAGAGCTGGCACGCTTGTGCGTCGCCAGACGGGCTTGCATGCGGATCCGATCATTGTTTCCTACCTTGTACAGGATAGTGGCAAATTGCCGATTTACTAGGCTGCGAGCGCCATGGAGTCTTTGAATGCCAGGCAGATTGATTTATTTGATGGGGCCTTCCGGGTCTGGCAAGGACAGCCTGATCGAGGCTGCGCGCCGGCCTTTGGCGCAGTTCGGCTGCGATGTGGTGCGGCGGGTGATCACCCGTTCCGCGGAATCCGTGGGGGAAGAAGCCCATGGGGTAAGCGCTGACGAGTTCGAACGCCTGGAGCGGCAGGGGGCCTTTGCCTTGTGCTGGCGGGCGAATGGCCTGGCCTACGGAATTCCCGTGCAGATCGACGAATGGCTGGCCAGTGGGCGTCATGTCCTGATCAATGGCTCCAGGGCTTACCTGGATCAGGCTCGCCAGCGTTATCCGCAGCTTTTGGCGATTCTGTTGACGGTGGACATCGACGTGCTGCGGCAAAGGCTGACGAGTCGCGGTCGCGAAAGTGCGGAGCAGATCGAGGCGAGGCTCAAGAGAAGCGCTCTTTTTTCCGCTGAGGACGGACCTGTGCTGGGAGAATCCGTGTTTTTTCTGGACAACTCAAGCGAGCTGTCCGTGACGCTTGAGCGTTTTCTGAAGCTATTGAGAGATCAGGGGATCAGCGCAGTACCGGGTCGAACTTGATTTTGCGTCCCAACACCAGTGCTAGCAGGAACAAGCCGGAAAAAACGCCACAAGCAATCAAGGACGCATCACCCACGGCCTTTTCAGTGGTGAAGCAACCCAGTGTGGCGCTGAGTACTGCCAGGATGAGAAGGCCTTTGGCAAGTCGGGACATTAACAGGCTCCTGATAGGGTCATATTCAAAATACCCAGCTTTCGGGTCTTGGGTTGGCAGGTAGAACAATGGCTTCCGGGGTATCGGAGACCTGCGTCATACCAGGATTCTCCGATGTGCTGCTCATCACAGCCCATTGCGGGGCCTGGTGTTGCACGGAGTGGGCCCTGTACTGGGTACTCTGATCAGCGCTGCCATCAGGCTGAAAGTGGAAGATCACCAGTACGGCGATGGCAATGGCATTCGATAGAAGAAGGGCGCTGTTCATGGGCTTGATCTCCACTGTTCTTTCATAGAGATGAAGCAGCGCTCATGCCAAGAGTCTAACCTCTAATAAACCCTTTAAAAACAATGAATTAATAGGGTTTTTAGAAGGCAGGAGATTGCATTCTGCAATGATGGCTTTTTGCAGTGATGCAATTTGCACGACGGCTCTGGCAAGTTGCCTGATGGCTAGAGGTAGCCACCGGTTAAAAAGCCCTACTCACAACATGACAAAATCAGGGCTGGCCGTTAACATGCACGCCGTCCTTTGCGCCGCAGCAGTATCCGCGGTGGTCAATTTGTCCCAGTAGCTCAATTGGATAGAGCATCCCCCTCCTAAGGGGAAGGTTGGCAGTTCGAACCTGCCCTGGGACACCATCTACTTCCGGGCTTTCAGGCCAAACGTGGTTCTCTCCCTTATTTCGCAGCAGCGGCTACGTTTGTGCACACAGTTCTCGATGCTGTGGAGTCATCCATGATTGTCATTGCTGGAAAAAACAATATTTCGGTATTCGGCCTGGAACAGGCTCTGCAACAATTTTCGCCCGACGAAATTGCCGTGGTCTGCAACCGTAACGACACGGGTGTCGACGGTTGGCAACGTTCGTTGCGGGCGGCGGCGCTGAAATATGGCGTACGTGAGATCAGCCTGGAGACGGCTTACGAACTAGCATCCGTTGCGTTCATTTCCCTGGAGTTCGACCGGATCGTCGTGCCTGAGCGCTTCTCCATCAGTCGCGTGTTCAACATTCATTTCTCGAAGCTGCCGGAATACAAGGGCATGTTTACCTCGGTCTGGCCGTTGCTGGAGTCCAGGGCAGAAGCGGGTGTGACCTTGCATTTCATCGACCGGGGTATCGACACCGGGGACATCGTCGCGCAACAGGTATTCCCGATCCTGTCCTGGTGGACCTGTCGCGATCTGTATTTCGCCTTTAATCAGCATGCCGGCCAGTTGTTGGAGCAGTGGTTTGCCACGTTGGTCGATGGGGACCTCGGAGCACAGCCACAGAGTGCGGTGGGGTCCAGCTACTTCTCAAAGGACGCCATCGATTATGGGGCGTTGAGAATCGATCCGCTGTCGACGGCCTGGGCACTACGCAATCAGATCAGGGCGTTCGCCTTTCGTGAATATCAGTTCTTGCGCTGGGAAGGAAAGCCGGTGGTCTCGGCGACGATTCTGCCTGGGCGTTCACAATTCAAGGCCGGGACCCTGATCAACGCAACCGAGGATTATGTCGAGCTCTGCACCATCGATTACGACGTCCGGCTGAATTTTGATCGATTGCCGGAGATGCTCAAGGCTTGTGAACAGGGCGATCTGGAGGCGGTAATGGCGCTGCAGGCCAATATTGCCGGTTACAACGATGCCAACCCGCAAGGCTGGACGCCGCTGATCGTCGCCAGTTATGCGGGCGCCTATGAGGTGGTTGACTGGCTGTTGCAGCAAGGGGCCGACCCGGAGCGGAGCAACAACAAAGGCACGACGCCCTTGATGTATGCCAAGGACGCCTACCTGGCCGGGCGTTGTCGTAGAACCTTTCCGTTATTGCTGCGCAGGGGCGCTAGGCTGGAGGCTGTCGATCATTCCGGTCGGGCACTCGCCGACTATGTGACGAACGAGCAGTTCGCTCAGTTGCGAGGCGCTTTCTAGGTACCTCGCAACAGGCGCATCAGTGGGCTGTGAACTGGTTGATGGCAGTGACAATGTATTGCTGTTGTTCCTCGCCCAATGTCGGGTAGATCGGCAACGACAGGATCGAGTCATGCAGCGGGGGCCGGGAGGCCCTAGAGGTCCTGGCCAGATCGCTGTAGGCCCGCTGCTCGGTAATCGCCAGCGGATAGTGAACCAGGCATTGGATGCCACGTTCGGCCAGATACGCCTTCAGTTGATCGCGCCATGGGCAGGTAATGACATACAGGTGCCAGACATGGGCGCTTGCTGTCGTGACCGAAGGCAGGGTGATACCCGGGTGCCGGATGTGTTCGCTGTAGTAGAGGGCGACGCTGCGTCGACGGGCAGTATCGCTGTCCAGGTGTGCCAGCTTCACCCCCAGCATCGCGGCCTGGATTTCATCGAGGCGGCTGTTCACCCCTTGATAATCGTGCTGGTACTTGATGCGTGAGCCGTAGTTGCCCAGCGCCCGGACCAGGGCTGCCAGCTCGGCGTCGTTGGTGGTGATGGCACCGCCGTCGCCCAGGGCTCCGAGGTTCTTCCCGGGGTAGAAGCTGAACGCCGCGGCATCGCCCCAGTTGCCGGCCTTGCGCCCGGCCAGTTCAGCGCCATGGGCCTGGGCGGCATCTTCAAGCACCAGCAGGCCATGTTTGTGGGCCAGCGCCATGATCTGTGGCATCGGCGACAGCTGGCCATAAAGATGCACTGGCAGTATCACTCGGGTTTTGTCCGAGATGGCCCGTTCGACGGCCTCGATCTCCAGGTTGTGGGTGGCAGGGTCGACATCCACCAGGATCGGCGCCAGATCGTTTGCCAGAATGGCCGAGATAGTGGCGATAAAGGTGTTGCTCTGCACTATCACTTCATCGCCGGCCTGAAGCTTGCCTTGCTCTTTCCAGGCACGCAGGATCAGGGTCAGGGCATCCAGGCCATTGGCGACGCCGATGGCATGGCGACTGCCACAGTATTCGGCGAAGGCGGCCTCGAATTGCTCAAGCTCTCGCCCCATCAGGTACCAGCCGGAGTCGATCACGCGGCTGCAGGCGGCTTTGAGCTGATCGGCATATTCGTGATTGATGCCTTTCAAATCCAGAAACGGGATATTCATCATGTGAGTCATTGTCCGAGCATGTCCATGAACTGGGCATAATCTCGGACATAGTCGCCTTCTTCGTAGAGTTGATCGGCCAGAACCATCAGTACACAGTCTGGAGAGAAGTCATACATCTCACGCCAGATAAAGGATTCGATCAGCAGGCCCTGGCAAGGATTGTCCAGGGTGATGTCGATCTTTTCCCGGCCGTCGTCCAGCAGAAAACGGCACGAGCCGCGTACGGCGATTGCCACCTGCTTGAGGGTCTTATGGGCATGGTAGCCGCGGCGAACCCCTTCACCGGTATTGAACATGTAGTACACCCGCTTGACTGGGAAGGGGATGTTTTTCCCTTCTTCCAGGGCGATCAGCGAGCCACGGTCATCGCCGTGGGTCTGCAGCGGCAGAATGTGAATCTTCATCGCGTCTCCTTTTCGAGCCGTTTCGACAAATGCTGTTGCAGCCAGTTTTCAACGCTCTTGGCGTCGACCCGATAATTCCGGTAATACAGTTCCCTGGAGTCGGTCGAGCCTACCCGGTAAGCGATGTAGTCCATTTCGACGCCGACGACCGCCGCCAGGTTGGAAAAGCACGACAGCTCCCCGTATTCCTCGGCCATCCAGCACAGGGCGCGAGCGTTTTTCGAGGCGAAAATCAGATTGGTCCAGGCCGCGCCGGTGGGGCCAACTATGACTTCGGCATTGGCCATGATCGCCACCTGATGGTTGATGTCCTGCTCTTCCATGTACACGCAGGTAAACCCATAGGGTTCCAGCAGCTTGAGGATCTCGGCCTGGTTGTAGTGCCGGAGAAAGCCTTTGCGGGCCAGGAATACTCGTTTGGGGAGTTCACTGATGGGAATGTCATGGGCCAGATGCAGCGCCTTTTCCCGCAGGAAATGGATCGACTCCGGGCGGACGAAGCCGCTGCTGGCACTGTTCTGTGCCGCGCCTTTGAAGTTCGGGATCATATTGTTCGGGGCACTGATCAGCAGTAGGTCGGCCACCTGGTAACTGGTGATGTTTTCCAGGAGCACCAGCGGGCGGTCAACACCGATTGCCTCGATCAGGGCCTTGATCGAGGGAATGTTCTGGCTGCTCTTGGAGATCAGCAGTGGATAGTCCGCATAGTGCGGCGGCAGTTCGGCCACGAATTGCAGTTGCGACAACACTTCTACCGTCCAGTGGTAATAGTTCTGCTCGTTGCAGCCGCTGATCAGCAGGCCTTTTTCCAGCTCCACAGGCTTGCCGCTCCTGACCAGGGCCAGGCGCTGCCCATGGTAGAGCAGGTGCGCAGCACTATAGTCGGCCTGCAGGGATTTCGCCGTGGGCACTCGCTCCAGCACCAATTGCCCGTCCGGCAGTATCACCGAGCGGGACACTGAACAGACTTGCCCCTGGCGGAAGTGGTAGAGAGCTATCTCGGGTAATTCCAGGGTGATCGCCGGTGTCGATTGATGGATGAATCGTGGCGGCTGGCTGGTGCCTGGTTGGCTCGGGCGAAAGACATGGACCTTGTGCTCGTCGCTTTCATCCAGCCAGCGCAAGGCCAGGCGCCGGGTATCCTGGCGTCGAAAAAACAGTCGATACAGCAGGTCGCTGATCAGCCCCGGTTTTTTGCATAGCCGTTCATAACCCAGTTGCTCGAGGTGTTTGCCAATACGCTGGAACCATGGGAGCTGCGAGTTGATCTGCGCGCCATGGAACACTTCGACCTTTTGCTCATTGATGGCCAGCTTCTCAGTGAGCTGCGGATGGATCTCGCGGTAGTAATCGCTGGCGATGATGATCTTGTCGAAAGCCAGCGAACTCAATTGCTGAGGCGCGTGGATCAGTTTGCCGAACAGGCGCTGGCCCTGCTTCTGCTGGTTGTTATCGACGAAGCCGATCACCCGGTAGCGGCGGCGGTTGTACTTGTAGAAGTTGACCCCGCCGGCGCCGGTACCGAATATCAGCACCCGCGCTTTTTGTCCAAACCCTGTCGACATATTGACCTCGTCTTGCTGGTGCGGCCGGTGGTAGATCGTCACCCGAGCGGTTCGCCCGCTCGGTAAAGGCGGTGACGCTAGCCATTGTTATTGATGATGTTGCCCTTGATCTGGGCGATACCCTTGGCGTTCAGGTCGCGTCGGGTCCTTATCGGTTGCAGCTCGCCCTGGATTGCGGCGTTGATGGTATCAATCGCGGTCTTGCCGGTGTTACTCCGGGACTTGCCCAGCAGATAGCGCAACGACAGGCGGAACTGTTCCGACTCATTGGCCACCGGCCGCGTACCGTGCAAGGTGCAGTTGTGCCAGAGCCCGACGTAACCCGGTCCGCCCGTCAGCCGGTAATCCTGGCAGGCCATCTGCTGCCCCTGATCGTCGGCGTAGGTCCATTGGTCGTGTTCCTGATGTTCCAACTGATGAGGGAACAACGTGGCGCCAAAACGGTGAGTACCGGGCATCAGGTGCAGCGGTGAGTCGTTTTCGGTGACTTCGTGCAGGTACACATAGAGGGTCAGGAAGGTCGAAGGGTCGAGTTCCACCCGGCCCTGGGGCCAGTCGATGATGTCCTGATGAAAGTCGATCCCGCGGAAGTAGGTGATGTCGCGAAAGGGCTTTTTGATGTACGGCCCCAGGTTCGCCACATTCACATCGCGGATCTTTTCCCGTACCCAGTCCGGCAGCCATGAGTCCGGTACGCCGCACACCGCTTTCTTGATCACCACTTCATAGTCGGCGCCGAGCACTTCATCGAGCACCGCGCTGAGGCGCGGATCCTGCTCGATGAACTGCAACTGCGGCTCGAAGGCATTGAGGAAGTTGAAGGTCTTGTTCGGGTTGGCGTTGAGGTGGTTTTCCTGGGCCAGGTATTCAGCCTCGTCCATGAACAGCCCGGCCCCGAAGGCCCGTGCGGCGACCATCTCGCGGTACAGCGCCTGCGTGCGGTCAGCGTCCAGGATCTCGCCAAAGATGTGGGCGCCCTGGTCGATGAGGTTTTGGATACAGGTTTGCATGTTGCGCTCGTTTTGACTGTTGCTGTCTGTCTGCAAGGTATCGGCGTGGCTGGCCTGAAGTTGATGCCGCCCGGCTGATATTCCCGATGGAGTTTGCCGCAACCGGGGCTGGCGGGCGGCGCGAGCAAGGATATCGAAGGCTTTTGGCAACTATCTATAAGGGAACGCCAGAATCGGCCGATAACCATCATGGATGTTGTTGCAGGTCAAATGGCGGGGCCATGGACCGAGTGCCCGGCGAGAGCAGACGGGCGCTTTTGCGGGTTGATGTAGAATGCATTGATGGCCTGTGGCCATTATCGTTGTCCGGGTGCAACAAAGGTGACGACCTTGAGCGTGTCCTGCTGTTGCCACGGGCTTCATCTTTTTTACGGGTCTGGAATCTTCGATGCTGGCGTACCACCAAAAAAGCTTTTTGATCGTCGATGATTTCTCGGATTTCCGCAGTTCTGTCCGGTCCATGCTGCGTGAGCTGGGCGTCAAGGACGTGGACACTGCCGATACAGGCGAGCAGGCGCTGCGCATGTGTGCGCAAAAGCGCTATGACTTCATCCTGCAGGATTACCACCTGGGCGACGGCAAGAAGAACGGCCAGCAGGTGCTCGAAGACCTGATGACCGACAAGCTGATCAGTCATGAAAGCGTATTCCTGATGGTCACCGCCGAGACCAGCCAATCGATGGTGCTCAGCGCCCTCGAGCACGAGCCGGATGCCTATCTGACCAAGCCTTTCAACCGCTCCAGCCTGGCTCAGCGGCTGGAGCGGCTGCAGCAGCGCAAGTCGTTGCTCAAACCGATCCTGCAGGCGCTCGATCGCGGCAAGCCGCTCGAGGTGCTCAATGCTTGCATCGCCCTGTGCAAGCAGGATCCGCGCTATTCGCCGCTGTGCCTGCGCTACCGGGCCGATGCCTTGCGTGACATGAACCAGAACGAAGCACTGGAGCGCTTGTATGAGAGCATTCTGGCGGATCGCCCGTTGCCGTGGGCCTATGTCGGCCTGGGGCGTCTGCTGTTCAGGCGTGGCCAGGTGACCCAGGCCAAGGCCATCTACGAAAAGGCCTTGAAAGCCTTTCCGATGATGCCGGCGCTCTACGATGGCATGGCCGAAGTGCTGCTTGCCGAAGGAGACTCCAAGCGTGCCCAGAGTGTGCTGGAGGAGGCCGTGCGCCTGTCGCCGCTGGCCGTGCGCCGGCAAGCGCTGCTGGGCAAGCTGGCGATGACCAACGAAGACTTCGAGACCGCCTCCAGGGCCTATCGCCAGGCGGTATCGCAAGGTGCGCAATCGCGTTTCAAGGACCCGGAAAGCAACCTTGGCCTGGCGCATGCGCTGATCAGCAAGGGCAGTGAAAGGGGGCTGGATACCCGCACGCGCCTGGAAATCAACAGCACCCTGAGTGCGGTGGCCAAGGAAAACCCCAGCGATCCGGGGTTGCAGATTCGCGCCCGCCTGATGAAGGCCACCAGCCTGTTGCTCAACGATGCTGAGACGGCGGAAAAGCTCACCGAGCAGGCGATGTTGCGCCTGGACGGGATGGAACAGTTCATGAGCCCGGAAGCGGCGCTGCTGGTGGCCAAGCAACTGCAGATGCTGGGACAGGCCGATGCCGGCGCGTCGATGCTGAAAAACTGTGCGGAAATCTACGGCGACGACCCGAAGGTGATGGAGGGTATCGCCAAGCTCACCGATGACCCGGCGATCCTCAACTCCGCCAACGCCGCGGCGGACATGAACCGCCAGGGTGTGCGCAGTTACAAGGCCGGCGCCCTGGGCGAGGCCCGGGACCTGTTCCGCCGGGCCCTGGCCATGCAACCGAAGAACATCAGTATTGCCCTGAACATGGCGCAGTCGTTATTGCACGGCACTGACATCACCCAGGATACGGCGCTGCTGGAAGAGTGCCGGACCTGCCTGAAAATGGTCGGCCTGATGCCCGATACCGACGCGCGTTATCCGCGTTATCAGAAGCTGCGAAGCAAGGCGTTTGGCGAATGAATACCCACGAACAGGCTCTCGACTTTTCCACGGTGATCGCCTCTACCGTGCACGACATGAAGAATTCCCTGACCCTGCTCATGCAGGCCCATGCCCAGTGGCTGGCAAGATTGCCGCAGGCGCAGCAGGGCACGCCGGAACAGGGCGTGATGGAGTTCGAATTCGCCCACCTCAACGGCATGCTGGTGCAACTGCTGGGGCTCTACAAGCTGGGGGTTAATCAGTTGCCGGTGCAGCCGGGCTACCACGAACTGGATGACTTCATCGAAGCGCAGTTGGTCAGCCATCAGGATGTGTTCGCCAGTCGCGGCATTGCCGCGACCTATGAAGTCGATCCTTTGACCCCATTGGGTTTTTTCGATCGGGAACTGATCGCCTCGGTGCTGGCCAACTGCATCAACAACGCCATTCGTTATGCGCGCCATGCGCTGCTGGTCAGCGTGCACGATGAAGGCGGGCAGACGGTGCTGACCATCAATGACGATGGCGAGGGTTATCCGCAGCAGATGATCGATAACCAGGCCGACTACGTGCAAGGTATCAATCACAGCAGCGGCAGCACCGGCCTGGGGCTGTACTTCGCCGGGCGCATTGCCGCGCTGCATCAGCGCAATGGTGTCTGCGGGCGTACCGAGATCCGTAATGGCGGGCCTCTGGGTGGTGGTGTGTTCAGTCTCTATCTGCCTTGAAACCGGCCTTGAAGCGGTTGCCGAGCTTGTAGGGGCTTCGCCGCATTTCGGTGGTGTCTCCGATCCCGAGGGCTTTTTGTTCGAGGCTGCTTGATATTCCGAACAGCCGGAGCCTATTTTGTACGGGTCGCCGTTCTCGGCTCGTACAACAACAAGGATTGAGTCATGACAACCGATGGCCGCAGTTCACTCGCACAGCGATTGACGGGCATTGACGAGATTGAATGTGTCACTCCGGATCTGAACGGCGTGCCACGGGGCAAGGTGATGACCGCCGAGGGTTTCCTCGAAGGGCGGCGTTTGCAGATGGCCCGCGGGGTGCTGCTGCAATGCATCATGGGTGGGTATCCACCCGCGCGTTTCTACGGCAGTGACGACGGCGACCTGGCGCTCAATGCCGACCCGCAACAGATTCATCGCCTGCCCTGGAGCTCGCAGCCGCGTGCGCTGGCGATTTGCGACGCGGACGAGTTGAGCGGCGAAAGCTCGCGCCTTTCCACCCGCGGCCAGCTCAAGGAGGTCATCGCGCGGTACGCCGCTCGCGGCCTGGCGCCAGTGGTGGCGACCGAGCTGGAATTCTTCGTGTTTGCGCCCAATACCGATCCGACCCAGCCTTTCCAGCCACCCCTTGGCCTGGACGGTCGTCGCGAAGACGGGCATTCGGCGTTCAGTGTCAGCTCCAACAACGGCCTGCGGCCGTTCTTCAGTGAGGTCTACGCCTGCATGGCGGCCTTGGGCCTGCCGCGCGATACCTTCATGCATGAAATGGGCGTCAGCCAGTTCGAGATCAACCTGCTGCACGGCGATCCGCTGTTGCTGGCCGACCAGACCTTCCTGTTCAAGCACCTGCTCAAGGAAGTGGCGCTCAAGCATGGCCTGACCGTGGTGTGCATGGCCAAGCCACTGGCGCATACGCCGGGCAGTTCGATGCATATTCACCAGAGCCTGGTCGAGTCGGCCAGCGGGCGTAACGTGTTCAGCGACGAGGCCGGAGAGCCGACCGCGATGTTCCGCCACTTCATTGGCGGGCTGCAGGCGGGCATGGCGGATTTCACTGCGCTGTTCGCACCGAACGTCAACTCCTACCAGCGCCTGTGTCATCCTTACGCCTCGCCGAACAATGCCTGCTGGTCCCATGACAATCGGGCGGCGGGTCTGCGTATTCCGGCCAGCTCGCCGGTGGCGCGGCGGGTCGAGAACCGTTTGCCGGGCGCCGATGCCAACCCGTATCTGGCGATCGCCGCGAGCCTGGCGGCCGGTTTGCACGGCATCGAAAACGAGCTGGAACCGACGCCGGCGATTCAGGGTGAGTTTGCCGTGCCGGACAGTTTATCTTTGCCTTGTACCTTGCATGCCGCTCTCGAGCGTCTGAAACGTAGCCAGTTGGCCAAGGAATTGTTCGGCAATGAGTTCGTCGAAGGTTATGTCGCTTCGAAGACCATGGAGTTGACCAGTTTCTTTGATGAAATAACTCCCTGGGAGCGGCGCGTCTTGGCGGCCCAGGCTTAACCGAACCGTCGCAGTCGGGCCATCGTTCGGATGGCCCGGCACTCAATTCAAGGAGCCGCTCGGAACGCCGATGCGCCAAATCTGGAAATCCTTTCGAGCGCTTTATTTCGCCTCGCTGATGATGTTGATCGGCTCGGGCCTACTCAGTACCTACCTGGCGTTGCGCCTGGCCGCCGATCATGTCGACGGGTTATGGGTGGGTGCCTTGATGGCGGCCAACTACTTCGGCCTGGTGCTGGGTGGCAAAATCGGCCACCGCCTGATTGCCCGGGTCGGCCATATCCGGGCCTACGCCACCTGTGCCGGGATCGTCGGCGCGGCGGTGCTGGGGCACGGCCTGGTGGACTGGTTGCCGGCCTGGCTGGTGCTGCGGATGATCGTCGGCCTGGGCATGATGTGCCAGTACATGGTCATCGAAAGCTGGCTCAACGAGCAGGCCGACGCCAAGCAACGCGGGCTGGTGTTCAGCGGCTACATGATCGCCTCGTATCTGGGGTTGGTTTTGGGGCAGTTGATTCTGGTCATGCACCCGGCCCTCGGGCTTGAATTGCTGATGCTGGTGGCCCTGTGTTTTGCCCTGTGCCTGGTGCCGGTGGCCATGACCCGACGCATTCACCCGGCGCCTTTGCATCCGGCGCCCATGGAACCGCGCTTCTTTATCAAGCGCGTTCCGCAGTCGCTGAGCACGGTGCTCGGGTCGGGGCTTATTGTCGGTTCGTTCTATGGTCTGGCGCCGTTGTATGCCTCCCAGCAGGGCTTGAGTACCGAGCAGGTCGGCCTGTTCATGGGCAGCTGCATTTTTGCCGGGCTGGTGGTGCAGTGGCCGCTGGGGTGGCTGTCCGACCGTTATGACCGGGCCCTGCTGATTCGCTGCTTTGCCTGCTTCCTGGCGGTCGTGGCTTTGCCGTTGGCGATCCTGCCCCAGGTGCCGCTGGAGGTGCTGTTCGCCCTGGGGTTCCTCTGTTCGCTGGTGCAGTTCTGCCTGTACCCGTTGGCGGTGGCGTTTTCCAACGACCATGTCGAAGGCGATCGGCGGGTCTCGTTGACCGCGATGTTGCTGGTGACCTATGGCGTCGGGGCCAGTGTCGGGCCATTGGTGGCAGGGGTGCTGATGAAGTTGTTCGGCAGTCAGATGCTTTATGCGTTCTTCAGTTTTTTTGCCCTGGTACTGGTCTGGCGCATCCGGCCGAAAGCCGTGACCAACCTGCATCAGGTCGATGATGCGCCGCTGCATCACGTGGCGATGCCGGACAGTATGTCCAGTTCGCCATTGGTGGCCGCGCTCGATCCGCGGGTCGACGAGCAGGTGGTGCAGGATCAGATGCAGCAGAGCAGCACGCCGGAAGCCGAGCCCCCGGTCGCGAGCGAAGAAGCCATGGATGAGGTTGAGGATCCAGTGGTGAAACCGGAAGAGCCGGGGCCGGACCAGTTCAGTGGGGCCAGGCCCTAGAAACAAAAAAACGGGCAGTCACCGCAAGGGGCTGCCCGTTTTTTTATCGACCTGCGAAACTCAGAGGTCGTCTTTGTCGAAGCGCCGGGCTTCGCGTTGCAACTGATAGACAAAGCGCTCGACCTGGCGTTGAACCAGGCCGCTCATGTTGTGGAAGCGCACGCCGGCGAAAGTCGTGTCGATCTTCTCTTCGTAGTGCAGATAACGCAGTTCCACCGGCGCGGTCATGCTGCCGAAGGGCAGGGCGGCGATAAAACGCTCGTAGACCTGGCCCAGTTGCAGGCGGCTGGAGATGTCACCGTCGAAGCGCAGCTTGCAGCCGGTGGCGGAGATATCCAGCAGTTTGCCGGCGATCGGCGCCTTGAGTTTTTCGCCACCCAGCTCGATGTTGACCAGTTGCGCCAGCTTCAGGGCTGCGCGAAAGGCATTGCGGCGCTGGTGATAGACCACCTCGTCCGGCAGGGTGCCGCGGTAGCAGCGTCCGCCATTGGATTCGTCGATGGTCGGGATGCCGTTGCTTTCCCAGGCGATGCGCACGCCTTCGTGAAAGCCTTCGACGCGAAAGGGTTCGCCGGCGAGCATGAAGCGTTCGCCATCGCGGGGGATCATTTCGTCCAGGGCCATCATGTTGCTGTCACGATCGACCTCGACCAGATAGCTTTGAAAGCGCTGGCTGCGTTCGTGGAAAGTGATGATCAGCGGGTCATGGCTGTCTTGCAGCAAGCGCAGCGTGGAGTTGATTTCCAAGGGGGTGGTGAGCACCTTGGGTGGCTGCGGCGCATCTTCTGCGTTTACGGCATTGAACACGGTTCATCAATCTCCAGACAAAATACGACTACACGCAAGAGCCGGCATTTTGCCAGCATGCTCCACGACTTGATAGGGCGCGCTCATCTCTGGGGTCAGGCCTGGCTAAGCGGGCGAGGCTTGGCCAGCTTGGCGGTTGAGCCGCGGGCATCATAGAGGGCTGGAGGCTCGCCACCGGTGAGGATCTTCAATTGATTGGCGGTGGTGGCCTGTTGAACCTGGATCGAGCGACCGTTGAGTTCGTTCGCCGCCTGGCAATCGGCAAGCATCTGGGTCAGCACATCGCTCTGGGTCAACAACTGCTCGCCAACCGAAGAATGGCTGGCCAGTTGTTCCAGGCCGGCACGGCTGGCGGGAAGATTCAGGCTGGCAAGGATTTCGCTGCGTTTGCGGCCATGCTGCTCGAGCAAAATGATCAGGGCTTGCTTCTGCGCAAGAATCTCTTCCAGCAGCGGCATGTCGCGACCGTGCAGGGCGAGGGATTCGGTGCGCAGCAATTCCAGCAATTGTTGAGCTGGAGCAAAGTCGTCAGTGATCAGTTGCAGCAAATTAGTGTCGTGCATGTATGGCCTTGGGTTTTAAGCGTCCAAAAAACTGGCGCAGGCCTTATTGGCTAGCGCTGGGCTTCGAAATTGAGCAGTTTGCTGGCTACACGGTTGCTGTCGACTTTATAGCTGCCATCGGCAATCGCTTGCTTCAACTCGGCCACGCGGGCGTTGTCGACGGCAGGCTGGTCGCGCAGCTTGTCAGTGATCTTCTGCAACTGTTGAGCCTCATTGCTGAGGTGTACCGACTCCCCGCTGGTGCTGGCCTGTTCGGCCGGAGCGTTCAGCGGCGCGGATTTGTCGGCGTCGCCGGTTTCCTTGCTGGCGCTGGTGCGCGTGCTACCGGTGAGTGAGGGAGAGCTGTTTAAACGGCTGAAATCGATGACCATGGTAAAAAACCTCTGGGTATTTGGACGCTTGACTTGTTTTCGGCAATACCCCGGAAAACTTTAGGCTTCAAATATCGATAAGCCCGCACGCGCCGCTATTGCCCTGCATGGGCCACAGTTTAGGGGGCAAGAGTGCGCAGCGCCAGTCGTCTACATCGCGACTTCCACCTGTCCCGGCGCGGTGATCCGCGCTTTGATGACCCGTTGTGAATTGAGGTTCTTGACCCGTATCTGCTCGCTCATGCCGCCATTGGACAAGGCTTCACCCGGCATTTTCACGTTCAGCGTGCCGCTGCGGGCGGAGATCACCACCTGATCGCCCTTGCGCACCACTTCCGCCTGTTCCAGGTGAACCAGGGTGACGAGCTGGTCGGCGACCATTGGTCGGACAAGCTTCTGCCCGATGGCCTGGTCCACCGAGGTCAGATAACCCTGATTGATCTGGCCGATATCGCGCTCGCGCAGCATCACGTCTTCGGGGCTGATGATGCCGGCGCGCTTGAGTGGCCGGGTGGTGGTCACCACTTCGCGGAACAGCTTGACCTGGGCGGGCACGAATACGGTCCAGGGCGAGGCGCCGTCGCAACGCACACGAACGGTCACGCGTCCCAGCGGTTGCGCCGGGCTTTCCAGGGTCGCTGTCAATTCCTTGTCGCAGTGCGGCATGCGCAGCCGCGGGTCGAGCTGATTGACCTGGATCTCGTAGCGCCCCGGGGTTTGACTGGTGGCTAAATAGTCTTCTACGGTGAATTCAAGAAACCCCTGAGTGACGCCGATAAGTAGATCAGGCAGGGTTACCGAGTCAGCAACGGCAGGATGGCCAGGGTTTAAAAAAAACAAAGCCGACAGCCCGTACAGCAATCTGCGGTAGTTTGATGTCAGGCGTCGGGAAAATGTCGTTTTGGCGTTCATAACAGTTAAAAAGCAAGCGCCGTGCCGTTTAGCGATGAGCGCGCGTCGGAACTTAAGCTTTGGGGAGTCTGGGCATGGCTGGTGTAATGGATTCGGTGAACCAGCGCACGCAACTGGTAGGGCAGAATCGCCTTGAGCTGCTGTTGTTCCGTCTCGATGGGCAGCAACTCTATGGGATCAACGTGTTCAAGGTTCGGGAGGTACTGCAATGCCCCAAACTGACGTTGATGCCCAAATCCAGTCCTGTGGTGTGCGGTGTCGCGAATATTCGAGGGGCGACCATTCCGATCCTGGACCTGGCGATGGCCACCGGTTCAGGCGGGTTGCAGGATCTGAGCAACCCCTTTGTCATCATCACTGAGTACAACACCAAGACCCAGGGGTTTCTGGTGCGGTCGGTCGAGCGCATCGTCAACATGAACTGGGAGGAGATCCATCCGCCACCCAAGGGGACGGGGCGCGATCACTACCTGACGGCGGTGACGCGGGTCGACAATCAGTTGGTGGAAATCATCGACGTCGAGAAGGTGCTGGCCGAGGTCGCGCCGACACCCGAGACCATTTCGGTGGGCGTGGTGGATGTCGAGACTCAGCACAAGGCGGTTTCGCTGCGGGTGCTGACGGTCGATGACTCGTCGGTGGCGCGCAAGCAGGTCACGCGTTGCCTGCAGACCGTGGGGGTCGAAGTGGTGGCCCTGAACGACGGCCGACAGGCGCTGGATTACCTGCGCAAGCTGGTCGACGAGGGCAAGAAACCTGAAGAAGAGTTTCTGATGATGATCTCCGACATCGAGATGCCGGAGATGGACGGCTACACCCTCACAGCCGAAATACGCAACGATCCACGCATGCAAAAGCTGCACATCATCCTGCATACTTCGTTGTCAGGTGTATTCAATCAGGCGATGGTGAAGAAGGTCGGTGCCGATGACTTCCTTGCCAAGTTTCGTCCTGATGACCTGGCATCCCGGGTTGTCGACCGGATCAAAGCAGCAGATAACAGCTAGGGATATCCATCCCCGGCGGTCATACGATTTAAGAGGCGGCATCATTGTCTACGGGTAATTTGGATTTCGAACAGTTCCGGGTGTTCCTGGAAAAAGCCTGTGGGATCTTGCTGGGCGAGAACAAGCAATATCTGGTGTCGAGCCGTCTCAACAAACTGATGGAGCAGCAAGGCATCAAATCCCTCGGGGAGCTGGTTCAGCGCATCCAGAGCCAGCCGCGCAGCGGTTTGCGAGAGATGGTGGTCGACGCCATGACCACCAACGAGACCCTGTGGTTTCGCGATACCTATCCATTCGAGGTGTTGAAGAACAAGGTCCTGCCGGAGGCGATCAAGGCCAGCCCCAACCAGCGCTTGCGCATCTGGTCGGCGGCCTGTTCCTCGGGCCAGGAGCCCTATTCGTTGTCCATGTCGATCGACGAGTTCGAGAAGGCCAACATGGGGCAACTGAAGATGGGGGTGCAGATCGTTGCCACCGACCTGTCCGGGACCATGTTGAACAACTGCAAGACCGGCGAGTACGACAGCCTGGCGATCGGTCGCGGTTTGTCGGCCGACCGCCTGCAGCGCTATTTCGACCCCAAGGGGCCGGGGCGCTGGGTGGTCAAGGCGCCGATCAAGAGCCGGGTCGAGTTCCGCTCGTTCAACCTGCTGGACAGCTATGCCAGCCTGGGCAAATTCGACGTCGTGTTCTGCCGCAATGTGCTGATCTACTTCTCCGCCGAGGTGAAGAAGGACATCCTGATGCGCATTCACAGCACCCTGAAACCGGGCGGTTACCTGTTTCTCGGGGCGTCCGAAGCGCTCAATGGATTGCCCGACCACTATCAGATGGTCCAGTGCAGCCCTGGGATCATTTACCAGGCGAAGTAGGAATGTCGCTGTTGAAAAGAGAGGCCTTCGGGCCTCTTTTTTTGTGCCTGCGATTCCTTCTGTGGCGCAGGGCGGCAACCGTTGCATTGCCGCTTTGCTGACGTTTCGCGGAAATGCCTTGCCGCTTTTCTGGCATTGCCGCTTTGCCGCTGCCCGCAAAGCCTTGATTTACGGGGTTCGAGCACTTGGCACGCGGCTTGCTATGTCCAGCTTACGAAAAATCTGGTCGAAGGTTTCCCGACATGAGCATCAGCTTCGATAAAGCGCTCGGCATTCATGAACAGGCTCTTGGCTTTCGCGCCAAGCGTGCCGAGGTGCTGGCCAACAACATCGCCAACGCCGACACCCCGAACTACAAGGCTCGGGATCTGGACTTCTCCGCCGTGCTCGCCGAGCAGAATGAGAAAGCCAAGAGCGGCACCTTTGCCCTGAACATGACCAACAGCCGGCACATCGAAGCTGAAGGCCTGAGCAGCGGCGACGAGTCGCTGCTGTATCGCACGCCGATGCAACCATCGATCGACCAGAACACCGTGGATGCCCAACTGGAACAGTCGAACTACGCCGAGAACTCGGTGAACTTCCAGGCCAGCTTCACGCTGCTCAACAGCAAATTCAAAGGGCTGGTGTCAGCCCTGCGCGGAGAGTAATCCATGTCCCTCGCCAGTGTTTTCAATATTGCCGGTAGTGGCATGAGTGCCCAGACCACTCGCTTGAACACCGTCGCCAGTAACATCGCCAACGCCGAGACGGTCTCCTCGAGCATCGACCAGACCTACCGTGCGCGCCACCCGGTGTTCGCCACCATGTTCCAGGGCGCGCAAAGCGGCGGCAGCCAGTCGCTGTTCCAGAACCAGGACGCGGCCGGTCAGGGCGTCCAGGTGCTGGGTGTGGTCGAGGACCAGAGCAATCTCGAGGCGCGTTACGAGCCTAACCATCCGGCCGCCGACGCCAAGGGGTATGTCTACTACCCCAACGTCAACGTGGTGGAAGAAATGGCCGACATGATTTCCGCCAGCCGCTCGTTCCAGACCAACGCGGAAATGATGAACACCGCCAAAACCATGATGCAGAAGGTCCTGACCCTCGGTCAGTGATAAGAGGCGACTCAGATGAGTGTTTCCGATAGCACCAGTGGCCTGACGCTCAAGGAGATCCTGGCGAACTCCTCGAAGAAGACTCCGACCACCAGCAATGATGGCTTGGCGGCGGCCACCAACAGCGTCAAGGGTAAAAACGAGCTGGGCAAGGACGCGTTCCTGAAGCTGCTGGTGACCCAGCTGAAAAACCAGAACCCGCTGGACCCGCAGGACAACAGCGAGTTCGTTGCCCAGTTGGCGCAGTTCTCCACCCTGGAAGGGATCACCACCCTCAATACCTCGGTGAACTCCATCACTGGCAGCTACAAGTCGTCCCAGGCCCTGCAGGCTTCGTCCCTGGTGGGGCGTTCGGTGATCGTCCAGGCCGGTACCACCCAGGTCGACACCACCAAGAGCATGACCGGTTCGGTGACGGTTCCGGCCAGCGTCAGCGGTCTGAAGGTGACCATCACTGACAAGGATGGCAAGGAGGTCAAGACCCTCGACCTGGGCAGTCAGAAGGCCGGCAGCACCAGCTTCGTCTGGGACGGCACCAAGACCGACGGCACCAAGGCCGATCCGGGCAATTACACCTTCAAGGCCAGCACAACGATCGATGGCAAGGCGACCGACCTGGTCACCTACCTGCCAGCGACGGTCAACAGCGTCACCATCAGCCAGACCGGCGGTGAGCTGATGTTGAACCTCGCAGGACTGAGCAGCCCCGTGGCGCTCTCCAAAGTTCAAACCATTGGTATCTAGAGCCGACTAACGCGGCACAAGGAGTGGAATATGTCTTTTAATATCGGCCTTAGCGGTCTCTACGCTGCCAACAAGCAACTGGACGTGACCGGCAACAACATCGCCAACGTGGCGACCGCCGGCTTCAAATCGTCGCGTGCCGAATTCGCCGACGTCTACTCGGCCACCAAGCTGGGCACCGGCAGCAAGACCATCGGTAATGGCGTGCGTCTGGCCAACGTTTCCCAGCAGTTCGGCCAGGGTGACGTGAACAACACCGGCAACGTACTGGACATGGGTATCCAGGGTTCGGGTTTCTTTGTGCTGAGCGACAACGGCTCGCTGACCTATACCCGCGCCGGTACCTTCAAGACCGACAAGGACGGCTACATCACCAACACCGATGGCACTGCCCGCCTGCAAGGTTATGCGGTCGATGCCAATGGCAAGATCGTCAACGGCGTGCTGACCGACCTGCGCATCGACACCTCGAACCTGTCGCCGAAGGCCACCAGCTCGGTGTCCTCGACCATCAACCTGAACTCCACCGCGCCGGTCATCGACCAGAGCGTGACAGGTTTTGCCTTCGATCCGACCAAGGTGGAAACCTACACCAAGCAGTTCAGCACACCGATCTATGACAGCCAGGGCAACGAGCACAAGCTGGACCAGTACATGGTGAAAACCGGTGCCAACACCTGGAAGACCTACACCCTGGTCGATGGTCGTAACCTCGATGGTTCCGCTCCGACCACCACCGGTGCTACCGCTCCAGTCGCATCGACCATGAATTTCGACTCCGCCGGCAAACTGGTTTCGGTCATCACGCCGCCTGCCACTACGCCTAATCCGGGCAACAACCTGACCCTGGCGGGCTGGGTGCCTGGCACTGTGACCAACGGTACGTGGAAGGCCAACGGTGCCAGCGCCAATCCCGGTGGCGTGACCATCTCCATGACCAGCACCACTCAGTTCAACGCCGATACCGCGCGTTCGCTGCCGGTGCAGGACGGCTACGCCACTGGCCAGATCACCAACCTGACCATCGACGGCACCGGTACCCTGTTCGCCAACTTCAGCAACAGCCAGAACAAGGCCATCGGGCAGATCTCCCTGGCCAGCTTCACCAACGAACAAGGCCTGCAGCCGGTAGGCGGCACCAGTTGGAGAGAAACCTACGCTTCGGGTGTGCCGGGCTACGATGCTCCTCAGACCGGTACCCTGGGTTCGATCGTGTCCAACTCCCTGGAAGAGTCGAACGTCAACCTGACCAACGAGCTGGTGGACCTGATCAAGGCCCAGAGCAACTACCAGGCGAACGCCAAGACCATCTCCACCCAGAGCACCATCATGCAGACCATTATTCAGATGACCTGATAATGGCTGGCTGACAGCGCTTGAAAAAAAGCCCCTCATCGCAGGGGCTTTTTTGTGCCCGCAAGCTTCATCGACCACGACCCGCTTTTGTAGGAGCGAAGCTTGCTCGCGATGAGGGATATGGCAGAGGAGGTGGATCGGTCCTGTCACGGCTGCCTGGCTCACAGGGCTGTATTCGGCTGGTTCATTCCCGCGAAGCTGACGTTGGGGGCTTCTGGCAAGTCGTCTGCAACAGGTTGTGGGAGGGCTTGGTCCTCGAAGTGCCGTCCTTTGGATTCGGTGGTGCTGTGGCTTTCCCGGGCAAAAGAAAACCCCCGGCAGGCAGGGCCTGTCGGGGGTTCGGATAAGCGCCGGGGAGGCGCCTATCGGCTCAGCTTATTGGCAAGCTTCGCAATCCGGCTCGTCGATGGCGCAAGCCTTCGGCACTGGAGCAGGACCGGCTGGAGCGGCCAGGACCGAGTCGTCACCGTGGTTGCCGCCGCTGGAAACAGCGTTCAGCTTGCCGGTGTTGATGGTCGACTTCTCGGTGCTGGTCGCGGCCAGGGCACGGAGGTAGTAAGTGGTTTTCAGACCACGGTACCAGGCCATGCGGTAGGTCACGTCGAGCTTCTTGCCCGAAGCGCCGGCGATGTAGAGGTTCAGCGACTGAGCCTGGTCGATCCACTTCTGGCGACGGCTGGCGGCGTCGACGATCCACTTGGTTTCCACTTCGAAGGCAGTCGCGTAGAGCTCCTTGAGTTCTTGCGGGATGCGCTCGATCTGCTGCACGGAACCGTCGTAGTACTTCAGGTCGTTGATCATGACCGAGTCCCACAGGCCGCGAGCCTTGAGGTCGCGAACCAGGTACGGGTTGATCACGGTGAATTCGCCCGACAGGTTCGATTTCACATACAGGTTCTGGTAGGTCGGTTCGATCGACTGCGACACGCCGGTGATGTTGGCGATGGTCGCGGTCGGAGCGATGGCCATGATGTTGGAGTTACGAATGCCTTTCTGTACACGGGCGCGCACTGGTGCCCAGTCCAGGGTTTCGTTCAGGTCGACATCGATGTACTTCTGGCCACGGGCTTCGATCAGGATCTGTTGCGAATCCAGCGGCAGGATGCCTTTGGACCACAGCGAACCCTGGAACGTCTCGTAGGCGCCACGCTCGTCGGCCAGGTCGCAGGAAGCCTGGATCGCGTAGAAGCTCACCGCTTCCATGGACTTGTCGGCGAAGTCGACGGCAGCATCGGAACCGTAAGGGATGTGCTGCAGGTACAGCGCGTCCTGGAAGCCCATGATGCCCAGTCCGACCGGACGGTGCTTGAAGTTGGAGTTCTTCGCCTGCGGTACCGAGTAGTAGTTGATGTCGATCACGTTATCGAGCATGCGCACGGCGGTGTTCACGGTGCGTTGCAGCTTGGCGGTGTCCAGCTTGCCGTCGACGATGTGGTTCGGCAGGTTGATCGAGCCCAGGTTGCAAACGGCGATCTCGTCCTTGTTGGTGTTCAAGGTGATCTCGGTGCACAGGTTCGAGCTGTGGACCACGCCCACGTGCTGCTGCGGGCTGCGCAGGTTGCACGGGTCCTTGAAGGTCAGCCAAGGGTGGCCGGTTTCGAACAGCATGGACAGCATCTTGCGCCACAGGTCTTTGGCCTGGATGGTCTTGAACAGCTTGATCTTGCCGTATTCGCACAGGGCTTCGTAGTACTCGTAGCGCTCTTCGAAGGCCTTGCCGGTCAGGTCGTGCAGGTCCGGTACTTCCGATGGCGAGAACAGGGTCCACTTGCCGTCATCGAAGACGCGCTTCATGAACAGGTCAGGGATCCAGTTGGCGGTGTTCATGTCGTGGGTACGACGACGATCGTCACCAGTGTTCTTGCGCAGCTCGATGAACTCTTCGATGTCCATGTGCCAGGTTTCCAGGTAGGCACACACAGCGCCTTTGCGCTTGCCACCCTGATTCACGGCTACGGCGGTGTCGTTGACCACTTTCAGGAACGGCACGACGCCCTGGGATTTACCGTTGGTGCCCTTGATGTAGGAGCCCAGCGCACGCACCGGAGTCCAGTCGTTGCCCAGGCCGCCGGCGAATTTCGACAGCATGGCGTTGTCGTGGATGGCGCCGTAGATGCCCGACAGGTCGTCCGGCACGGTGGTCAGGTAGCAGCTCGACAGCTGTGGACGCAGGGTACCGGCGTTGAACAGGGTCGGAGTCGAAGCCATGTAGTCGAAGGACGACAGCAGGTTGTAGAACTCGATGGCACGGTCTTCTCTCTGCTTCTCTTCGATCGCGAGGCCCATGGCCACGCGCATGAAGAAGATCTGCGGCAGTTCGAAACGCACGCCGTCCTTGTGGATGAAGTAGCGGTCGTACAGGGTCTGCAGGCCCAGGTAGGTGAACTGCTGGTCGCGCTCGTGGTTGATCGCCTTGCCGAGTTTTTCCAGGTCGAAGTCGGCCAGCACAGGGTTCAGCAGTTCGAACTCGATACCTTTGGCGACGTAGGCCGGCAGTGCCTTGGCGTACAGGTCGGCCATCTCGTGGTGAGTGGCGCTCTCGGCCACTTCCAGGAAGCTCAGGCCTTCGGCGCGCAGGGTGTCCATCAGCAGGCGGGCGGTCACGAACGAGTAGTTCGGCTCGCGCTCTACCAGGGTGCGCGCGGTCATCACCAGGGCGGTGTTGACGTCCTTGAGCGCTACGCCGTCGTAAAGGTTCTTCAGGGTTTCGCGCTGGATCAGGTCGCCGTCGACTTCTTCCAGGCCTTCGCAGGCTTCGGTGACGATGGTGTTCAGGCGGCCCATGTCCAGAGGCGCGAAGCTGCCGTCGGCGCGGGTGATGCGGATCGACGGGTGAGCCTGCACCGGCTCTTCGCTTGGCGTGCGGGTGGCGCGCTCCTTGGCGCGCGAGTCACGGTAGATCACGTAGTCGCGGGCAACTTTCTGCTCGCCGGCACGCATCAGGGCCAGTTCGACCTGGTCCTGGATCTCTTCGATGTGGATGGTGCCGCCCGAAGGCATGCGACGCTTGAAGGTGGCGGTGACCTGCTCGGTCAGGCGAGCGACGGTGTCGTGGATTCGCGACGAAGCGGCAGCGGTGCCGCCTTCAACTGCGAGAAACGCTTTGGTGATGGCGACGGTGATTTTGTCATCGGTGTAAGGAACGACAGTGCCGTTACGCTTGATCACTCGCAGTTGGCCAGGCGCGGTGGCAGACAGATCCAGGTTGGAATCGGCAGCCTGCGGCGCTTTGGCCTGCGGGTTCTCGCGAGTTGTGTCGGTTTGCATGGGTGTCTCCACGTTCTCTATGTTTGTTTGGGCACCCTTTGGGTGCCCACCGTTCCGTCCTGAAGCACTACAACCGGCGCACGCCGGGCATAACGACTTCGGGACAGTTCAGGAAGGGGGGCTGTTGGCGCCGCTTCCATGCCGAAGTCATAGGTCGCGAGCCTGGGGCTCGTGACCGTATTCCTGGTGGGTGACAGTCATGTACTGCAACACCCGTACCGTTTTCCTTGCCGTGGGCTGGAAAACCGCAGCCATCCGCACGCGCGGTTTGGCTTCTGAAAATCCGATTGGTTCAACCAAAGAAGTGCAAGAAAAGCGCTTGAGTTTCTTGTCTGATTTGTGTTTGGTTTTTGGCCTGAAACCCTAGATATAGGGTTTTTTTGCGGCCGAGCTACAAGATAATGCGTTTTTGGGGGTGATTGCAACGTACAGCCTGTGGATAAGGTTGTGCGTAAATTGTGTATGAAGCGAGTAAACCTCACGCAGGCCGCAGCAGGGCTGGATCCTACCGTTTGTCACTGTTTTTTACCCTGCAAAACTGCCCGGGGCGGATTTTTGCGGGCGCGAACCCTATCACAAAAAAACGCCTTTACCGAGCGCATTCAGCGCCTTGTGTTCACGGCCTTTGCCGTTGCTACAATCGGGCCTTCGATGCATCGTTTTATCCATTTCACATTACAAAAAGACGGGCGGATTCTTCCTGAGCCCGTACCTGGCAAGCAGAGGTCACCGTGGAGCAAGAAGCGTGGCAGATATTGATCGTCGAGGACGATCAGCGACTGGCCGAGTTGACCTGTGAATACCTGCAGAGCAACGGACTGCGCGTCGCCATCGAGGGCAATGGCGCCCTGGCTGCGGCGCGGATCATTGCCGAACAACCCGACCTGGTGATCCTCGATCTGATGCTGCCCGGCGAGGATGGCCTGAGCATCTGCCGCAAGGTCCGCGATCGTTACGACGGGCCGATCCTGATGCTGACCGCGCGCACCGACGACATGGACCAGGTGCTGGGGCTGGACACCGGCGCCGACGATTACGTGTGCAAGCCGGTCCGTCCGCGTCTGTTGCTGGCCAGGATCCAGGCCCTGTTGCGGCGCAGCGAACCCGTGGACGGCGCCGCGCCGGAGAAATCCCGGCGCCTGCAATTCGGCCCGCTGGTGGTGGACAGCGCCTTGCGCGAAGCCTGGTTGCACGATGCCGGTATCGAGTTGACCAGCGCCGAGTTCGACCTGCTCTGGCTGCTGGTGGCCAACGCCGGGCGCATTCTGTCCCGCGAGGAAATCTTCACCGCCCTGCGCGGCATCGGCTATGACGGCCAGGACCGTTCCATCGATGTGCGCATCTCCCGGATCCGCCCGAAAATCGGCGACGACCCGGAACACCCGCGGCTGATCAAGACCATCCGCAGCAAGGGTTATCTGTTCGTCCCCGAAGCCGCTGCCGACCTGTCGTCGTGAACTCCATATTTCTGCGCATCTACGGCGGCATGTGCGCCGCGCTGATTCTGGTGGCGCTGTTGGGCGTGCTGGCGCTGCACCTGCTCAATCAGGTGCGCAGCGAGCAATACCGCGAGCGCCTGGCCCACGGCACGTTTTCGCTGATGGCCGACAACCTGCAACCGATGAGCGAAATCGAGCGCCGCCGCGCCCTGGCGGTATGGGAGCGCTTGTTGGGCATTCCGCTGACCCTGCAAACCTTCACCCAGACCGGCCTCGACCTCGGGCAGCGCAACCGCGTGCTGCGCGGCCAGGCCCTGGTGGAGCAGACCGGGCCTTACGCGGCGCGGGTCTATCGCCTGGTCAGCGAGCGGGAACAACTGCTGCTGACCGGTGAGGTGCAGCAGATCAGCGAACAGCTGGCGCGGGCGACTATCTATCTGCTGGCCGACGAATTGGTGCGCTTTCCAGTGGCCGAGCAGCCAGAGCGCCTGGCGGCGTTGAAAAAGGACAAGGGCTTTGGCTTCGACATGCACCTGGTCACCCAGGACGACGCGGACATGGACGAGGACCAGCGTCGCCGGGTTGCCGAGGGCGATACGGTGATGGCCCTGGGCAAGGGCGGCGATTCGATCCGCGTGTTCGCGGGCATGGTAGGCACGCCCTGGGTCCTGGAAATCGGCCCGCTGTACCAGATGAATCCCTACCCACCGCAGTGGCTGGTGTTGATCGCGGTGCTGGGCCTGAGCCTGATCGGCCTGATCGTCTATTTATTGGTGCGCCAGCTGGAGCGACGTTTGCGTGGCCTGGAATCGGCGGCCACGCGCATTGCCAAGGGCAGCCTGGAGGCCCGGGTGCCGGCCGGTGGCGCCGACTCGGTGGGGCGGCTGGCGGCGGCCTTCAACGGCATGGCCGAGCACTTGCAGCGCTTGCTGGCGATCCAGCGCGAGCTGGTGCGCGCGGTCTCCCACGAGTTGCGCACACCGGTGGCGCGCCTGCGCTTCGGCCTGGAAATGATCGGCTCGGCGACCACTCCCCAGGCCCGGGACAAATACATGGAGGGCATGGACAACGATATCCAGGACCTCGACCGGCTGGTGGACGAAATGCTCACCTATGCGCGGCTGGAGCAGGGTTCGCCGGCGCTGAACTTCCAGCGTATCGACCTGGATGCCCTGATCAACCAGGTGATCAGCGAGCTGGCGCCGTTGCGTGCGCAGGTCAAGGTGCAGCGCGGCTCATGCCTGTCCGCGGCGGATTGCGATGGCGCCTGGGTCGAGGCCGAGCCGCGCTACCTGCATCGGGCGTTGCAGAACCTGGTGAGCAACGCCATGCGTCACGCCGAGTCGCAGGTGCTGGTCAGTTACCAGGTGGGGCAGATGCGCTGTCGGGTCGACGTCGAGGACGATGGCCCGGGGGTTCCGGAAAGCGCCTGGGAGCGGATATTCACCCCGTTCCTGCGCCTGGATGACAGCCGCACCCGCGCTTCGGGCGGTCACGGCCTGGGCTTGTCGATCGTGCGGCGGATCATTCACTGGCATGACGGCCGCGCGTTGATCAGCAGGAGCAAGACCCTCGGCGGCGCCTGCTTCAGCCTGAGCTGGCCACGGCACCAGGATAAAGGTTGAGGGCCTGCGCTCAGGTTCGTCCGGGCATCAAGCCCGGATGCTGACCAGGCTCAGCAGTTGCCCGTCCTGCAGGGCGAATTGCGCGTCCAGTTCACTGCCACTGCGCCATTCGCTGGACAGGTCGGTCAGCAGGCGCAGACGGATCTGGCCGCTGGCTGTCCACTCCAGCACTTCGGCGTGTTCGAAATAGAAGCGTTGCTGGACGATCGGGTACAGCGCCTTGAACAGGCTTTCCTTCACCGAAAAGGTCAGGGTGACCCAGAGCGCCAGTTGCTCGCGCGGGGCGGCCGCCATGCGCTGCATTTCGGCCGGGATAAGGATTTCCCCCGCCAGGCGTTCCGCCCGTTCAATGTTGAGCAGGTTCTCCAGGTCCATGCCCAGCCCGCGCCAATGCTCCTTGCGCGCGACGATCGCCGCGGCACGCCCGGTGCTGTGGGTGATCGAGCCACTGATGTGCGCCGGCCAGACCGGCGCCCGGTCCTCGCCGATCGGCGGAATGCAGTCCAGGCCGTCCAGGCGTTGCAGGGCGGCGCGGGCGCAGAAGCGACCGGCGAGAAACTCGGCCTGCCGTTTCGCCACCGAACGTTGAATGCTCGCGGGCGGCTCGATGGCGCTGAGCTGGAAGTCGTCGCTGGCCAGGCGCGAGGCATCGAAATGGGTGCCGAGCAGGACGGTGTCCGGCAGGGCGTCGGGCAGCGGCCACTGGTCGTCGAGTGGGGTGCAGCAGGCGGGGAGGGTAGGGATGAGATTCATGCCAGGCATTTTGCCGGGTTGTAAGGCCGGAGGGTAGCCTGGCAACCGTCGGCCTTGAGGCCGCTGTCCCGGGAGTTGAGGCCCCCGGGGCGGTCGGTGCGGGATCAGTTGAACAGTTTCTTGAAGAGCGCCTGCATGTCCGCCCACGAGCGTTCATCGGCGGCCTTGTTGTAGCCGATGTCCAGCCCGCCATGTTCGCCGTGGCTCATGCGGTCGGCATCCGGATTGCTGAAGCTGTGCTTGGCGCCCTCGAGGTTGACGAACTGGTAGTCGGCGCCGGCCTTGTCCATTTCTGCCTTGAAGGCGCTGACGTTATCGGCGGTGACCATGCTGTCGAGGGCGCCGTGTTCAACGAGAATCTTCGCCTTGACGCTGCCGGGGGTGGCTGGGGTGTTGGTGACCAGGGCGCCATGGAAGCTCACCACCCCGAGCAGGGGCAGGCCCTGGCGCGCCGCGTCCAGCACCACCTTGCCGCCGAAGCAGTAGCCGATCGCGGCCAGCTTGTCCGGGTCGGTCTGCGGTTGTTTCTTCAGCAGGTCGAGCCCGGCCTTGAAGCGTGCGCTGGCGGCGGCACTGTCTTTGGAGGCGGCCTGCATGAAGGCCATGGCGTCTTTCGGGTGCTCGGTGTGCTTGCCGTCGCCGTACATATCGATGGACAGGGCGCTGTAGCCCAGGGCTGCAAGGTCCCGGGCCCGGCGTTTGGCGTAGTCGTTCAGGCCCCACCATTCATGCACCACCACTACCCCTGGGCGTGGCCCTTTCAGCGCGTCGTCATAGGCGTAGTAGCCGATGAGCCGGGTACCGTCGGGGCTCTGGTAGGGGATTTCCTGGGTCTTGATGGCCGCCTGGCTCATTGCGCAGAAGGTCAACAACAAGCAAGCAAAAAGCGCGCGCATAGTCCGTTCTCCTTTAAAAGACTGCCAGACAGCCTAGTCGATTTGATTCAGCCGAGGTTCAGAGTGTGTTCAGGGGGAGTTCAGGGCGGGGTCGGTAGTCTGGCCCCGTACCCAAAAACACATAGCGAATGAGGAAATACCCCCATGACTACTTTCAAGAAGATGATCCTGGCCTTCACTGTTCTCGGCGCCAGCGCTGTCGTCCAGGCCGCCGACAGCAACTTCGCCAGCCTTACCTACGGCCAGACCAGCGACAAGGTGAAGAAGTCCAGTCTGCTCAACAGCAACCTGAACAACCCGAACGCCGACGGTGTGATCGGCAAGGACAACACCTGGGGCGTGCGCCTGGGTCAGCAGAATGACCAGCACCGCTACTACGCCACCTACGACAATGTCTCCGGTTCCCACAATGGCATTAAACTGCGCCAGGAAAACCTGCTCGGCAGCTACGATGTGTTCCTGCCAGTGACCAGCAGCACCAAGCTGTTCGGCGGCGGCACCGCGGGCCTGACCAAGCTGACCCAGGATTCCCCAGGCTTCAGCCGCGACAGCGATATCGGTTACGCCGTCGGCGTGCAGGCCGGTGTCCTGCAGCAGGTTTCACAGAACACTTCGGTCGAACTGGGTTACCGTTACCTGCGCAGCAATGCCAGCACCGAGATGAGCGAGCGCAGTGGCAGCAAGCAGGGTTCGCTGAGCCTGACCAGCAGCGCCCAGACGTACCTGTCGGCCAACTACGCTTTCTAAAATACCGTCCTGGTTCTGACCGCGCCGGATCTGCCAAGGTAGGATCCGGCGTTGCCATATATACGATCAGGGCGCCTGAGCGCCCTTGGAGATGTCGAATTTTGCCTGGGAGAGCTGCATGAAACTGCTCGTCGTTGAAGATGAGGCGCTGCTGCGCCATCACTTGCAAACCCGCCTCACGGACAGCGGCCATGTGGTCGAGTCCGTGGCCAATGCCGAGGAGGCGCTGTATCAGACCGAGCAGTTCAACCATGATCTGGCGGTGATCGACCTGGGCCTGCCGGGCATGGGCGGGCTGGACCTGATCCGCCAGCTGCGCTCAAGGGGCAAGGCATTTCCGATCCTGATCCTGACGGCTCGCGGCAACTGGCAGGACAAGGTCGAAGGGCTGGCCGCCGGCGCCGACGACTATGTGGTCAAGCCCTTCCAGTTCGAGGAACTGGACGCGCGCCTGAATGCCCTGCTGCGCCGCTCCAGCGGGTTCACCCAGTCGACCATCATCGCTGGTCCGCTGCTGCTCGACCTGAATCGCAAGCAGGCCTCGCTCGACGAACAGCCGCTGGCGCTGACCGCCTACGAATACCGGATTCTCGAGTACCTCATGCGCCACCATCAGCAGGTGGTGGCCAAGGACCGCTTGATGGAGCAGCTGTACCCGGACGATGACGAGCGCGATCCGAACGTGATCGAGGTGCTGGTCGGCCGCCTGCGGCGCAAGCTGGAAGGCCCTTCGGGCTTCAAGCCCATCGATACCGTGCGTGGCCTGGGTTATCTGTTCAACGAGCGCTGCCGATGATTCGATCGTTACGCCTGCGCCTGATGCTGGCGGCCACGACGCTGGCGGTGCTGTTCATGCTGGCGTTGTTGCCGGCCATGCAAGGCGCGTTCAGCCTGGCGCTGCAGGATTCCATCGAGCAGCGCCTGGCCTCCGATGTGACCACGCTGATCTCGGCGGCCCGGGTCGAGAACAATCACCTGCAAATGCCGGCGCAACTGCCGGACGAGCGTTTCAACCTGACCGACAGCCGTCTGCTGGGCTACATCTATGACCGGGAGGGGCGGCTAGTCTGGCGTTCCAAGGCGACCCAGGAAGAGAACATCAACTACAAGCCGCGTTATGACGGCCGCGGCAATGAGTTCGCGCGTATCCGCGAGGCCAACGGCCAGGAGTTTTTCGTCTACGACGTCGAGGTCAAGCTGCTCGGCGGTAAGAGCGCGGCGTTCAGCATCGTCGCCTTGCAGCCGGTGCGTGAGTACCAGCTGACCCTGGAAGGGGTGCGGGAAAACCTCTACCTCGGTTTCGGCGCCGCGTTGCTGGTGCTCCTGGCGCTGCTCTGGCTCGGCCTGACCTGGGGCCTGCAGGCCTTGCGCCGGCTGAGCCAGGAGCTGGACGAAATCGAAAGCGGCACCCGGGAAAGCCTCAGTGAAGAACACCCGCGCGAGCTGTTGCGCCTGACCGGTTCGTTGAACCGCCTGTTGCACAGCGAGCGCGAGCAACGCAGCCGTTATCGCGATTCCCTGGACGACCTGGCCCACAGCCTGAAAACCCCGCTGACGGTGTTGCAAGGGGTCAGCGAGGACATGGCCCTGCGCCCCCAGGATCGCGAACAGGCCTGGGTGCTGCAGACTCAGATCGAACGCATGAGCCAGCAGATCAGCTACCAGTTGCAGCGCGCCAGCCTGCGCAAGAGCGGCCTGGTGCGTCATCAGGTGCGTCTGCGTCCGGTGCTGAAAAGCCTGTGCGACACCCTGGACAAGGTCTATCGCGACAAACAGGTGCGGGTATCGTTCGATCTGCCGGAGCGCTGCTATGTGCCGATCGAACATGGGGCCTTGCTCGAGCTGCTGGGCAACCTGCTGGAGAACGCCTACCGCCTGTGTTTGAGCGAAGTGCGCATCAGTGTCCGCCAAGACCTTCACGGCGCGCAGTTGTGTGTCGAGGACGACGGGCCGGGTGTGCCGCCGGACCAGCGGGCGCGGATTCTCCAGCGTGGTGAACGGCTGGATCGCCAGCATCCGGGGCAGGGGATCGGCCTGGCGGTGGTCAAGGACATCATCGACAGCTACGGCGCGCAGCTGACCCTTGGCGATTCCGCCCTGGGCGGGGCGGCGTTCCGCATTCACTTCCCGGCGATCTGAGCGGCGCGCTCAGGTTTCCTGGGCGCGGTAGGCGCCCGGCGTCAGCCCGGTCCACTTCTTGAACGCGCGGTGAAAGGCCGAGGGCTCGGAAAAGCCGGTCTGCTCGGCGATCTGTTGCAATGACAGGTCGGCCCGACGCAGATGGTAGATGGCGATATCGCGCCGCAACTGATCCTTCAATTCCTGAAAGCTCGTGCCTTCTTCGCGCAAATGCCGGCGCAGAGTCTGCGGGCTGATGTGCAGGTGCTGGGCGATGCTTTCCAGGTCCGGCCAATGGTTGCTGTCGCGGCTGAGCAGGCGGCGCAGCTGGCTGCTCAGGCTGTCGCCGTCATCCGGGCGGGCCAGCAGGTCGGCGGGGGAGCGCTCGAGAAAGTGCTTGAGGGTTCGTTCGTCCTGCAGCAGCGGCATGCTCAGGTAGCGGCTGTGGAACAACAGGCTGCTGCAGTCGCGGGAAAACACCAGGGGGCAGGGGAACAGCAGGTCGTACTCGTTGCCATGCTCGGGTTTCGGGTAGCTGAAACAGGCCTGTTCGAGGCGGATGCGCTGGCCGATCAGCCAACTGCCGAGGCGATGCCAGATCACCAGCAGGCTCTCGCTGAGAAAGTGGTCCGGGTCCCACAGCCCAGCGTCGTCCAGGCTCAGGCGGGTCATTTCCCCTTCGCGCGTCAGGCTCAGCCGCGGCGCCTGGGGGAACAGGCTATAAAACAGCAGGCCGCGCTGCAGGGCCTTCTCCAGGTTGCTGCAGTGGATCAGGGCGTGGCACATCATGGCGAAGGTGCCGCGCTTGCTCGGGCCGTCGCCGAACCCCAGGTACTCGTCATCGAGGACTTGCCAGAGCTGTTGCAGCAGGCTGGCGAACTGCTCGGGGGCGATACGGGCCTTGGGTTCGTTCAGCAATTCGAGGCTGATGCCCAGGGTCTGCAGCAACTCCGAATAGTCGTAGCCCCGTCGGCGGGCCCCGCCCAGGGCGGCGCGGGCGAAATGACTGGCGATAGTGCGTTCGCGCATGAAGGTTGATCCGTCCATTAAGTGGCGGATGTTAACAGCCGCCAGCGACCGGACAAGGCGGATATCCGCCAAATTGTAGGACGAGGGCCGGATGATGGGCGGAAATCCGCCACTTCGTGTGGGACGAGGAGCGCGAAGGGCGAGAGCAAACCCTGATGTCCAAAGGCCTTCAGGTTTTTTGGGCAAGCTGGCACGGGCTTTGCGATAGCGAGCGAGGAGAAGGGAGCAGCGAAAGGTGTTCCCCGCAGCTCTACACAACAAATCCCTCCAGTGCAGGAGGGTTCGCACTTTAGGCGTCGTGTGCATCGATGGATGGTGTGCAACGGTGCTCTTGAGGAACTTTGCAATGACGACTCGTCAGCCACTGTACAAATCCCTGTATTTCCAGGTGATCGTTGCCATCGCCATCGGCATCCTGCTCGGTCACTTCTACCCGCAGACCGGTGTGGCCCTCAAGCCCCTGGGTGACGGGTTCATCAAACTGATCAAGATGGTCATCGCGCCCATCATCTTCTGTACCGTCGTCAGTGGTATCGCTGGCATGCAGAACATGAAATCGGTGGGCAAGACCGGTGGCTACGCGCTGCTGTACTTCGAAATCGTTTCGACCATCGCCCTGCTGATCGGCCTGGTCGTGGTCAACGTCGTGCAGCCGGGCAACGGCATGCACATCGATGTGTCGACCCTGGATGCCTCGAAAGTGGCGGCCTACGTCACCGCCGGCAAGGACCAGAGCATCGTCGGCTTCATCCTCAACGTCATTCCGAACACCATCGTCGGCGCCTTCGCCAACGGCGACATCCTGCAAGTGCTGATGTTCTCGGTGATCTTCGGTTTCGCCCTGCACCGCCTGGGTGCCTACGGCAAGCCGGTGCTGGACTTCATCGATCGCTTCGCCCACGTGATGTTCAACATCATCAACATGATCATGAAGCTCGCGCCGATCGGTGCGCTGGGTGCCATGGCCTTCACCATCGGCGCCTACGGCGTGGGTTCGCTGGTGCAGCTGGGCCAGCTGATGATCTGCTTCTACATCACCTGCGTGCTGTTCGTGCTGGTGGTGCTGGGTGCCATCTGCCGCGCCCACGGTTTCAGCGTGCTGAAGCTGATCCGCTACATCCGTGAAGAGCTGCTGATCGTACTGGGTACTTCCTCGTCGGAATCGGCCCTGCCACGCATGTTGATCAAGATGGAACGCCTGGGCGCGAAGAAATCGGTAGTGGGTCTGGTGATCCCGACCGGTTACTCCTTCAACCTCGACGGTACCTCGATCTACCTGACCATGGCGGCCGTGTTCATCGCCCAGGCGACCGACACCCACATGGACATCACTCACCAGATCACCCTGCTGCTGGTGCTGCTGCTGTCCTCCAAAGGTGCTGCGGGCGTGACCGGTAGCGGCTTCATCGTGCTGGCGGCAACCCTGTCGGCCGTGGGTCACCTGCCGGTGGCCGGCCTGGCGCTGATCCTGGGTATCGACCGCTTCATGTCCGAAGCCCGTGCGCTGACCAACCTGGTGGGTAACGCGGTAGCCACCGTAGTGGTCGCCAAGTGGGTCAAGGAGCTGGACGAAGATCAGCTGCAGGCCGAGCTGGCTTCCGGTGGCCGTGCTATCAGCGACACCCGCGAAGAAGACGACCTGGGCGTTGCCGAAGGCCCGACCCCGACGACCGTGAAGTAACTTCACCGCGTTGATGAAAAACCCGCTCCGGCGGGTTTTTTCATGCCCGGCGTTTGAGCGCAACGGTCAGCCCGGGTGGCGCTTGCGGTGATTGCCGGGCCTTGAGGCGCTGCCTACTCTGTGGGCAATCAATCGGCAAGGGAGAGTGTTCATGCAAGGGCCACTGGCGTCACTCAAGGTACTGGATTTCTCCACGCTGCTGCCGGGGCCGTTCGCCTCCTTGCTGCTGGCGGACATGGGCGCCGAGGTGCTGCGCATCGAATCGCCGACCCGCATGGACCTGCTGCGGGTGCTGCCGCCCCACGATCAGGGCGTTTCCGCCAGCCATGCCTACCTCAATCGCAATAAACGCAGCCTGGCGCTGGACCTCAAGCAGCCCGAGGCGCTGGAGGTGATCCGCCAACTGGTGCTGGAGTACGACATCGTGCTGGAGCAGTTCCGCCCCGGGGTGATGGAGCGCCTGGGGCTGGGCTACGAGGCGTTGAAGGCGATCAACCCGAAGCTGATCTATATCTCGATCACCGGTTACGGCCAGACCGGCCCGTATCGGGAGCGCGCCGGCCACGACATCAATTACCTGGCCCTGGCGGGCCTGGCCAGCTACACCGGGCGCAAGGACAATGGACCGCTGCCCCTGGGCATCCAGGCGGCGGACATCGCCGGAGGTTCGCTGCATGGGGTCATCGGCCTGCTGGCGGCAGTGATTGCCCGCCAGCACAGCGGCCTGGGGCAGCACCTGGACGTGAGCATGACCGATTGTGTGTTCAGCCTGAATGCCATGGCCGGGGCCGGCTACCTGGCGTGCGGGATCGAGCCCGCGGCGGAGCAGCAGGTGCTCAATGGCGGCAGCTTCTATGACTATTACCGCAGTCGGGATGGTCGCTGGCTGTCGGTGGGCAGCCTGGAACCGCCGTTCATGCAGGCGCTGTGCAAGGCCCTGGGGCGTCCGGAACTGGCGGCCCAGGGGCTGTCACCGCAGCCGGAGCAACAGCAGGCGCTCAAGCAGGCCTTGCAGGTCGAGTTCGAGAAACACGATTTTGCCGAGCTCTGCGAATTGTTTGCCGGGGTCGATGCCTGCGTCGAACCGGTGCTGGGCCTGGCGGAGGCGGTGGTGCATCCGCAGTTGCAGGCGCGGCAGCTGGTCAGCCAGGTGCCGCGTGGCGATGGCAGCTACCAGGCGCAGATGGCCTGTCCGTTGAAGTTTTCCCAGGGGCTGCCGGAGCCGCGGCATATCGGGGCGGCGCTGGGGGCGCATAGCGACCAGGTGCTGACCGAGCTGGGTTACAGCACGCAGCGCATCGCTGAGCTACGCCAGGGCCGGGTCATCCTGTAGGGCCGGGTTCACTCCACCCGCATCTCGCCGCTGAACACCAGGGTGTGCCGGCAACGCCGGCACAGATAACGCCGGCCCTGGGCGACCAGGCGGTGGCGCTGGGCGGAAAACGGGAAATCGTTGTCGCAGGGGCAGCGATAGATGTAGCGCGTCACGCTGCGACGCTGGATCTCGTAGGTGTGGCAGCGATTGGGCGGCAGTTCGTACACCCCGCGCATGATCAGTTGCCATTCTTCGCCGTGGGGCTGGATGCGCTCGCCGAACAGTTGGTGGGCGATCAGGTGCGCGACTTCATGGGCCACGGTCTGCTTGAGGAAGTCTTCGGTGTTTTCCCGGTACAGCTGCGGGTTGAAGCGCAGCAGGTTCTCGTGCAGGTGGGCGACACCGGCTTTCTGGCCACGCAACTTGAGGCTGACCACCGGGCGTTTGAAAGGTCGTTTGAAAAAGGATTCAGCGAGTTGGAAACAGTCTTCGACGCGGGTATTGAGTTGCTCGGGCATGCTTAACGGCTCTCCAGAGCGGGTGAGTATGCCGCAAAGCTGATGCATTCCGAATCGTCCAGGCGCCGAATGGTCGTTGCGCAGATTAGAAGGCCGCCTTGCGGCGGCCTGTGTTGGCAGATTGTGTTTGTTTTTTGAGCAGCGTCAGTTGGTGTAAACGGGGCCGACGCCAAGACCCCAGACGATCACGGTGAACGCCATGATCGCGACCAGCACCACCAGCCCAACGGCCAGTACGGAGCTTGAGAACAGGAAACCTTCGTCCGATGGAATGTTCATGAAGGTCGGCAACCCGACATACAGCAGGTAAACGGTGTAACTGATGGCGGCCGTGCCGACGATCATGCCGAGCCACATGTGCGGATACAGCGCCGCCAGGCCGCCGATGAACAGCGGCGTCGCCGTGTAGGTGGCAAATGCGATGCAGCGTGCAAGGCTCGGGCTGGCGTCGTAGGTGCGAGCCATCCAGTGGACGAAGGCGCCCATGACCGCGACCCCGCCGAGCATCGCCAGGTACGACATGATGGTCATCCACAGCGCGCTTTCCATGGTCAGCATGACCGGCGCTCGATTACCAATGACCCAACCGACCTGGGTGGTGCCGATAAAGGCCGAAATCGCTGGAATCGCCGCGAGAATCAGCGTGTGGGTGAGGTACATGTGGCTGATGCTTTCCTCTTCGTCGCCACGTATTTCTCGCCATTCCTGATCGGGGTGGGTGAAGAGTCCCACGACATGATGAATCATAGTCAGTCACTCCTTTGTTATTGCCATCGCCCCCCAACGGAGCGCCTACGGGCCAGTGGCCAAGTAAGTAAAGGTCTGAATATGTGTGCGACCTTATGTCGCAGTATAGAAAGGACTGCCTTGCAAAAGGCGCAGGCGTTAGAGCAAATCGCGCTGTCGACGCAGCTGGTAATCGCATTCGGTGATTTGATCGGTCGACTGGCGCCCGGCGCTTCGCCCGCGCGCGGTTTTTGCGTAAAATGACCGGCTTTTCGTCACACACCGCGGATTTCAAGCGCCATGGGCACTCTTACGGTCAACCAGAACAAACTGCAGAAACGCTTGCGCCGCCAGGCCGGGGAAGCGGTCGCCGACTTCAACATGATCGAAGACGGCGACAAGGTCATGGTCTGCCTGTCCGGCGGCAAGGACAGCTACACCATGCTCGACGTGCTGATGCACCTGCAGAAGGTTGCACCGATCAAGTTCGAGATCGTCGCCGTGAACATGGACCAGAAGCAGCCCGGGTTCCCCGAGCACGTGCTGCCGGCCTACCTCGAGACACTGGGTGTGGAGTACCACATCGTCGAGAAGGACACCTACTCGGTGGTCAAGGAACTGATCCCGGAAGGCAAGACCACCTGCTCGCTGTGCTCGCGCCTGCGTCGCGGCACCCTGTACACCTTCGCCGACGAGATCGGCGCGACCAAGATGGCCCTGGGACACCATCGCGACGACATCGTCGAGACCTTCTTCCTCAACATGTTCTACAACGGCTCGCTCAAGGCCATGCCGCCCAAGCTGCGGGCCGACGACGGGCGCAACGTGGTAATCCGCCCGCTGGCCTATTGCAGCGAGAAGGACATCCAGGCCTATTCCGACCTCAAGCAGTTCCCGATCATCCCGTGCAACCTCTGCGGCTCCCAGGAAAACCTGCAGCGCCAGGTGGTCAAGGAAATGCTCCAGGAATGGGAACGCAAGACCCCGGGCCGTACCGAAAGCATTTTCCGCGGCCTGCAGAACGTGGTGCCGTCGCAGCTGGCGGACCGTAACCTGTTCGACTTCACCAGCCTGAAGATCGATGAAACCGCGGCCTCGCGTTTCGTCAATGTGGTGAACCTCTGAGTCGTTTCGCGGCTCTGTATCGTGGAATCACGGCGCTCCTCTGAGCGCCGTTTCTTTATCGTCATTAGGAGAGGGCATGCGCGATTACAAGTGGCTGCACGAATACTGTCTGAACCGTTTCGGTTCGGCGGCCGAGCTGGAAGCCCATCTGCCGGTGCCGAAAACCCCGGCGCAATTGCGCAAGATCAGCGATGACCGTTATCTCTCGACCCTGGCCCTGCGGGTGTTTCGCGCCGGCTTGAAGCACAGCCTGGTGGACGCCAAGTGGCCGGCTTTCGAAGAAGTGTTCTTTGGTTTCGACCCGGAGAAAGTGGTGCTGATGGGCGCCGAGCACCTCGAGCGGCTGATGCAGGACACGCGGATCATTCGCCACCTGGGCAAGCTCAAGAGCGTGCCGCGCAACGCGCAGATGGTGCTCGACGTGGAAAAGGAGAAGGGCAGCTTTGGCGCCTTGATCGCCGACTGGCCGGTGACCGACATCGTCGGCCTGTGGAAGTACCTGGCCAAGCACGGTCACCAGTTGGGCGGCCTGTCGGCCCCGCGCTTTCTGCGGATGGTCGGCAAGGACACCTTCGTGCCGACCTATGACGTGGTGGCGGCGCTGAATGCGCAGCAGATCATCGACAAGGTGCCCAGCAGCCTCAAGGACCTGGCCACCGTGCAGGGCGCCTTCAACCAGTGGCACGCCGAAAGTGGCCGGCCGCTGTGCCAGATCTCGATGATGTTGGCCTATACGGTCAACCACTGATTCGGGGTTGATCTCATCGCGGGCAAGCCTCGCTCCTACAGAAGCATGCGGTTTTCTGTAGGAGCGAGGCTTGCCCGCGATGGCGTACCGTCAGGCGGCGCTGACCTCGCCTTCGCCCGCCAGCTTGCGGTTGAGCTGGAAGCGCCAGCGCACATAGAGCAGGGCCGAGCAGAACACCGCCAGGCTGGCGAGCATTTCCAGGACGCCGAACAGCTGGCGGTTCGGATCGTAGGCGGCCAGCGCGCCCTTGATGAAATACAGGTTCACCACAAAGCACATCCACGAATGCCCGCGCGCGCTGCCCACCAGCATGCCCGGCGCCATCAGCAGCAGCGGTACCAGTTCGATCAGCAGGATCACCCAGGGCCGGGCGCCGTGCAGGTCGGCGACGAACAGGTAGTAACCGCAGAGCAGGCCGACCAGGCCGAAAAAGCAGATCAGGCTCAGCACTCGGGTGATGCGTACGCGCGGCTCCAGCCATTCGATGGCCGGCAGGATCTTCGGCTTTTTAGCCACGGCTGCTCTCCAGTTGCAGGGCCGTCTTGGCCAGGCGCAGGCCCAGGGCGCGGCAGAGGGCGACCTCGTGCTCGTTCAGCGGGCTCTTGCCGTCGGCGCCGGCATGGTGGCTGGCCCCGTAAGGCGTGCCGCCGCCACGGGTTTCCAGCAGGGCCGATTCGCTGTAGGGCAGGCCGGTGATCAGCATGCCGTGGTGCAGCAGCGGCAGCATCATCGACAGCAGGGTGGTTTCCTGGCCGCCGTGCAGGCTGGCGGTGGAGGTGAACACCCCGGCCGGCTTGCCCACCAGGGCGCCGGTCAGCCATAGGTTGCTGGTGCCGTCGAGGAAATACTTCAGCGGCGCGGCCATGTTGCCGAAGCGCGTCGGACTGCCTAAAGCCAGGCCGGAGCAGTGCTTCAGGTCATCGAGGCTGGCATACAGCGCGCCGTCTTCCGGGATGCTCGGGGCCACGGCCTCGCAGTCGGCGGATATCGCCGGCACGGTGCGCAGGCGCGCCTCCATGCCACCTTGTTCGATACCCCGGGCGATCTGCCGGGCCATCTCGGTGGTCGAGCCGTTGCGGCTGTAGTAGAGAACCAGGATGTACGGCGTACTCAAGGCAGGATCTCCAGTACGTTCTCTGGCGGCCGGCCGATGATGGCCTTGTCGCCGACTTCGAGAATCGGCCGTTCCATGAGTTTCGGGTGCGCGGCGATGGCGGCGATCAGCTGCGCTTCGCTCAGGCTGGCGTCGGCCAGGTTGAGGCTCTTGTACTCGTCTTCGCCGGTGCGCAGCAGCTGGCGGGCGCCGATCCCGAGCTTGCCCAGCAGGCTTTGCAGCTGGGCGGCATCGAGCGGGGTTTCCAGGTAGCGGACCACGGTCGGGGTCAGGCCACGGGCTTCCAGCAGTTCCAGCGCACCGCGGGATTTCGAGCAGCGCGGGTTGTGATAAAGCGTCAGATCGGTCATGGGCGGGTCGCATCTTGCGTAAGGTGGCGGCTATTCTACCTGTGCGACGGGCAGTCCTGAACCTTGCGAGGCGATGGGTCGCACGAGAAAGCGGGTTTGAGTGGTTTTTTTCAATACAAGGATCAAGGCATGGCAAGGCAACTGGCAGCGGCATTGGCGATCATCGGCACCTTGTTGCTGAGCGGCTGCGGTAACGATTACGGGGTCGATCAATATGGCCGGCAAGTCGCCGCCGAGCGCGTGGACAAGCAGTGGCTGGTGCTCAATTACTGGGCCGAATGGTGTGGGCCGTGCCGCACCGAGATCCCCGAACTCAATGCATTGGCCGAAGGGCTCAAGGGCCAGCCGGTGAGTGTGCTGGGGGTCAATTTCGATAACGTCCAGGGCGAAGAGCTGAAAAGCGCCAGTGAAAAACTGGGCATCAAGTTCACCGTGCTGGCGCAGAACCCGGCGGAGATTTTCGATTTGCCACGCAGCGAAGGGTTGCCGGTGACCTACATCATCGATGACCAGGGCAAGGTGCGTGAGCAACTGATGGGCGAGCAGACCGCGGCGGGCGTGATGGCGAAGCTGGAAGCCCTGCGCGGGCATTGATCCGTAGCCGCTGCCGCAGGCTGCGAACGGCTAGCAAGGCCGTTGCGATCTCGGGATCGCTGAAGGCCTGCGGACCTTATCGCAGCCTGCGGCAGCGGCTACAGGGGGCGGTCAGCCTTCCTCGAGCCACCAGCGCAACGGCTTGCCTTCGGCCGGCCAGAAGCGCACTTGTTCGATCGGGGAAATGTCCCAGCGCTGGACGGTTTCCAACGCCTGCAGGAAGCGTCGTTCCTGCTCCATCAGGGCGGGCGCGCACATCTTGCGGGTGCTGCCGACCTTGCCGAAGCTGAGCTTGTCGCCGTCCAGGGTGTAGGGCGCGAACCAATGGTTGCAGCCACCGTTGCCGTAGGCGCGACCGTCTTCCCCGAGGGTGATGGTCAGGTGGCTGTAGTCGATCAGCGGACGCTCGCCGATCCACTCCAGGATGTAGCTGCGATCCTGCTGCAGTTTCACCGGCTCCGCCGCGCAACCCAGCAGGCCGGCGCCGAGCGCGGCGGTCAACGCCAGGCGTTTCATTGGGCGGCTCGCTGGCATTTCGGGCAGAGGTGTTTTTCCCCTTCACTGATCCAGCCCAGCTCGGCGATCCGCGCGCTGGCCGCGGGTTTTTGCGCCTTGCTGCCCAGCTTGGCATCCACCGCGAACTCGAAGTTCAGCTCGGCCGCGCAGCTATCGCAGTTGACCTGCCACTGATGGATCGCCAGCTCGCCGAATACCGGGCCGCGGGCCACGGCGACCCATTGGCCGACCGGGTTGATCAGGTGCCGCACGGTTTCCACCGTCAGGCGCATCGACAGGTCCTTGCTGCCCTTGAGGGTGACGATCAGCACGTCGTCGTTGCGGATGGAACCACCGTTGCCGGTGACCTGATAACGGCCGGGCACCAGGGCGCGGCATTCGATCAGGGTGTGTTGCGGGTTCATCAGGCTGTAGCGGAAATCGTGTTCGACCATGGGTCCTCCAAATCTGGCGCGTATGCTAGCACGCACCCTGATATCTCAGGTTGCAGGCAGATGACCTTCGCTTACCGCCGGTCCGTCGACTCAACCTTCCACCTGGTTGCAGGGCGTGCCGGCGGCCCAGGCAGCGATGTTGTGCAAGGTGGTGTCGGCGATCGCCGCCAGGGCTTCGCGGGTGAGGAAGGCCTGGTGGGCGGTGACTATCACGTTGGGGAAGGTCAGCAGCCGCGCCAGCACGTCGTCCTGCAGCGGCAGGTCGGAGCGGTCCTCGAAGAACAGCTGCGCTTCCTCTTCGTAGACATCCAGCCCCAGGTAGCCCAGTTGGCCGTTCTTCAGGGCCTCGATCAGCGCCGGGGTATCCACCAGGCCGCCGCGGCCGGTGTTGATCAGCATCGCCCCCGGTTGCATCCGGGCCAGGCTCTGGCGGTTGATCAGGTGTTTGCTGTCGGCGGTGAGCGGGCAGTGCAGGCTGATGATCTGCGCCTGGGCCAGCAGCTCCGGCAGGCTCAGGTAACGCGCGCCCAGGGCCTCGACTTCTGGGTTGGGGAAGGGGTCGTGGGCCAGCAACTGGCAGCCGAAACCGGCCATGATCCGGGCAAAGGTGGCGCCGATCTGCCCGGTGCCGACGATGCCGACGGTTTTTCCCACCAAGTCGAAACCGGTCAGGCCGTGCAGGCTGAAGTCGCCTTCGCGGGTGCGGTTGTAGGCGCGGTGCAGGCGGCGGTTCAGCGCGAGGATCAGGGCCACGGCATGCTCGGCCACGGCATGGGGCGAGTAGGCCGGGACCCGCACCACGCTCAGGCCCAGGCGCTTGGCTGCGGCCAGGTCGACATGGTTGTAGCCGGCCGAGCGCAGCGCGATCAGGCGCGTGCCGCCGGCGGCCAGCTGTTCCAGCACCGGGGCGCTCAGGTCGTCGTTGATAAAGGCGCAGACCACTTCGTGGTGCTCCGCCAGGGCCGCGGTGTCCAGGCTCAGGCGCGCGGCCTGGAACTGTAGCTCGAGGCCCGGCGGCAGCTCGGCGCCGAGGAAGCTGTCGCGGTCATAGTTCTGGCTGCTGAAGAGAATCGTGTGCATGGCGTCGTCCTTGTGGGTGGTTGCCCCCAGCATGAACCTTCGGGGCAACCGGGTCGTTGCCCTGAGTCAGGCGTTGATGCGGGCCTCCGTGGCCAGGCGGTTGATCGCCCGTTCGAGTTCGTCGAGGGCGGCGAAGGCCTTGATGTCTTCCTGCTTGAGCAGGGTTTCGCTGCGCTGGCAGGCGGCGCGCAATTGCGGCACTCCGCAGTAGCGGGTAGCCCCGTGCAGGCGGTGGACCCGTTCGATCAGGGCATTGTGGTCGTTGGCGGCACGGGCGGCGCGAATCGCTTCGCGATCGGCCTCCAGCGAGGCCAGGAGCATCGCCAGCATGTCGGCGGCCAGGTCCGCCTTGCCGGCGGCCAGGCGCAAACCTTCGTCGTGATCCAGCACTTGCAGCTCAAGGCCGTTGCCGGACGGTTCGCCTGTGCGTTCCGGGCCCTGGTTGCGCAGGGCCAGACCGGTCCACTTCAGCACCACCTGAGCCAGCTGCCGTTCGCTGATGGGCTTGGTCAGGTAGTCGTCCATGCCGCTTTGCAGCAGCGCGCGTTTTTCGTTGGCCATGGCGTGGGCGGTGAGGGCGATCACCGGCAGCGGCGTGCAGTTGCGCTCGCTTTCCCACTGGCGAATCGCCTCGGTGCTCTGGCGACCGTCCATGCCGGGCATCTGCACGTCCATCATCACCAGGTCGAAGGATTCGTTCTGCACTGCCTTGACCGCCGCGTAACCGCTGTCGACCGCGAGCACCTTGGCGCCCATGTCCTCGAGCAGGGTCTGCACCAGCAGCAGGTTGGCCGGGTTGTCATCGACACACAGCACCCGCGGCGGGCGACTGGCGATCGGTTCGCTCGGCTCGCTCGGCTCGCTGCGCACCGCCTTGGGGTTGACCAGGTCGGCCAGGGCGCGCCGCAGTTTGCGGGTGCAGGCCGGTTTGGCCTGCAACTGGCTGTGAGGGTTGGGCACCGACAGGTGGAACAGCGTCTGTTCGGTGGTCGGGCACAGCACCAGCACTTTGCAGCCCAGGTGTTCGAGGTCCCAGATGTGCTGGTTGAGGCGTTCCGGCGGCATGTCATTGGTGGTGATGCCGAGAACCGCCAGGTCGATCGCCTGTTCGGTCTGGTGCACCCCGGTCACCCCGTTGGTCAGGGCTTCCAGGGTATTGAACGGCGTGACTTCCAGGCCGCAATCCTCGAGTTGATGCTGCAGGGCCTGGCGCGCCAGCTCATGGTTCTCCAGCACCGCGACCCGCCTGCCGAGCAGCGGCGGGGCGGGCAGGTCTTCAGCGTCGTCGCGGGTTTTCGGCAGGCGCAGGCTGATCCAGAACTCCGAACCTTCGCCGGGCGTACTGTCGACGCCGATCTCGCCACCCATCTGTTCGATCAGGCGCTTGGAGATCACCAGCCCCAACCCAGTACCGCCGGGTTGCCGTGATAGCGAGTTGTCGGCCTGGCTGAAGGCCTGGAACAGGGCGCGCACGTCCTGGTTCGACAGGCCAATGCCAGTGTCCTGAATGCTGATGCGCAGTTGCACGCTGTCTTCGTGTTCTTCTTCGAGCATGGCGCGGGCGACGATGGTGCCTTCGCGGGTGAACTTGATGGCGTTGCTCACCAGGTTGGTGAGGATCTGCTTGAGGCGCAGTGGGTCGCCCACCAGCGACAGCGGCGTATCGCGATACACCAGGCTGACCAGTTCCAGCTGCTTGGCGTGGGCGGCCGGGGCGAGGATGGTCAGGGTGTCCTGCAACAGATCGCGCAGGTTGAACGGAATGCTGTCGAGCACCAGCTTGCCGGCTTCGATTTTCGAGAAGTCGAGAATTTCGTTGATGATCCCCAGCAGACTGTCGGCGGATTTTTCGATGGTGCCCAGGTAATCCAGCTGGCGCGGGGTCAGCTCGCTTTTCTGCAACAGGTGGGTGAAGCCGAGGATGCCGTTGAGCGGGGTACGGATTTCGTGACTCATGTTGGCCAGGAATTCCGACTTGATCCGGCTGGCCTCCAGGGCCTCCTTGCGCGCCAGGTCCAGTTCGATGTTCTGGATCTCGATGGTCTCCAGGTTTTGCCGGACATCCTCGGTGGCCTGGTCGATGCTGTGTTGCAGTTCTTCCTGGGCATTCTGCAGGGTGCCGGCCATGCGGTTGATGCCCGAGGCCAGTTCGTCCAGCTCCTGGCTGCCGAGCAAGGGCAGGCGGGTTTCCAGATTGCCGTCCTTGAGTTGGGTGACGGCCTGTTTGATCTGGCTCAGCGGGTTGTTGATGGTGCGCCCCATGCGCAGCGCCAGCAGGCCGGTGCAGATCAGCCCGGCGGTAATCAGCATCAGGCTGGCGAACAGGCTGCGGTAGCCGCGCAGCAGCATGCTGTTGTGGGACAGTTCCAGCTCGACCCAACCGAGCAGGCGGTCGGACTCGTCGGGAATCAGGTCGCCGGCCAGGTTGCGGTGGCGGCCGAACACCGGCAGCAGATAGCGGGTGGCGTCGCTGCCGGTGCGTTGCAGCATCTGGCTGCCGTTACCGGTGGGCGCCTGGTTGAGCATGCTCGGGCCGGCATGGGCCAGGGGCGTGCGGTCGGGCGCAAGGAAGGTCACCGCGCGTACGTCCTGCTGTTCCAGGGACTGGGTGGCGATGCGTTCCAGCAGGGCGGTGTTCTGGTGGGCCAGGGCCGGTGCCACCAGGGGCGCCAGTTGTTCGGCGATCATTTCGCCGCGTTGCAGAAGTTGGGTTTGCAGGTCCGACTGCTGCATCCAGGTGAAATAACCGCCCAGCACCAACGCCATCAGGCTGGTTGGCAGCAAGGTCAGCAACAGCACGCGGCCTTTGATCCCCAGTTTCTTAAGCACGCAACTCTCCTGCTAACACGCCATGTTGAATGAACCCTGCGCACATCCGGTGCGCACCACCTGCGCAGTGTAGCCATTTGCTTTGCCGCAATCTTCGCAAAATTAACCGTCGAACCGCTCCGATGCCCCGGGTCAGCGAGCGCTTTGTCGGCCGGTGTCGGTTGCCCGGCCGCGGACAATCTTGAATAATCGCCCAACTGAGAATTACTTGCAGAAGCTAATGAATCCCGTATCTGTCGGCCATCCCCGGATCCTGAGCATCGAAGACGACCTGGTGCTCGGTGCCTATGTGCACGAGCAATTGGGCCGTTGTGGGTTTGATGTCACCTGGTGCCAGAACGGCCAGGAAGGGCTAGCGATGGCTCGCCAGCAGCCTTTCGATGTGGTGCTGATGGACATCCTGCTGCCGGGGATGGATGGGCTGACGGTGCTCACGCATTTTCGCCAGAGCCATTCCACGCCGGTGCTGCTGATGTCGGCGCTGGGGGCCGAGGCCGATCGCATCAGCGGTTTTCGCCTGGGCGCCGACGACTACCTGCCCAAGCCCTTCAGCATGGCCGAGTTGCGGGTACGGATCGAAGCCATCCTGCGGCGCGTGGCCCTGGATCGCCGGCCGGCCCCGGCGCCGCTCAGGCAGGAAGCCCAGGGGCTGCGTTTCGACGACGAGCTGTGCGACGTGTATTACGGGCAACAGTGGGCCGGGCTGACCCGCAGCGAGTACCGCCTGCTGGAGACACTCAACCGCAACGACGATGAGGTCCTGAGCAAACCCTTCCTTTATCAGCATGTGCTGCAGCGCGGCTACGCGCCCCATGATCGCAGCCTGGACATGCACATCAGCCAGATTCGCCGCAAACTCAAGGCGGTCGGTTATGTCGCGCGGGAAGTGCGCACGGTCTGGGGCAAGGGTTATGTGCTGAGCGCCGTCGATGAAATGGCCTGAGCTGCCCGGTAGGCATTCACTGTTCTGGAAGCTGGCCTGTCTGTTGGTCGCCTTCTGCCTGCTGATGATCTGGCTGAGCTGGTCCTGGGGCCGCTACATGGAACAGAAGAACCTGTTCCTCTCCGATGAGGCCCGCGGCACGCTGACCGGTTACGCCGCCGAAGCCGAGCAGGCCTGGAACCAGGGGCAGAGCGCCGGGGTCGATGCCTGGTTGCAGGGCATGGCCGGACGCGAGCGGCATTGGATCGGGGTCATCGGCCGCGACCTGCAGTCGCTGAGCAGTTATCCGCTGAGCGAAGCCGAGAGCCAGCACCTGACATTCCTGCGCGGCCTGGATTGGCCGGTCAGCCGCCATACCCGTGGTTTGCCCTGGCTGAAGATTCCGTTTCCCAACGACCCGTCCGCCGGCAGCCTGGTGATCGAGCTGCCCCAGCGCTTCATGCCCGGGCGCTATCGGGTGTTCTGGCGGGTGCTGACCAACGGGGTGATTCCCGGCCTGTTCACCCTGTTGCTGTGTGTCGGGCTGTATCGACTGTTGGTGGTGCCGCTGAACCAGTTGCGCGAACAGGCCAACGCCTGGCGCGCCGATCAACTGAATGCGCGGCTGTCGAGCCAGACCACCAGTCGCCAGGACGAGCTGGGTGAACTGGGCCGGGCGTTCGACCAGATGTCCGAGCGCCTGCAGGGCACCGTGGCCTTGCAACAGCAATTGCTGCGCGACCTTTCCCATGAATTGCGCACGCCCTTGAGTCGACTGCGGGTGGCCTGCGACGGCGAGCAGAGCCTGCCGGCATTGCGCGAGCGGTTGGCGCGGGAAGTCGATGGCATGCAGCGGCTGGTGGACGACACCTTGCAACTGGCCTGGCTCGACACCGAGCGGGCACCGTTGGCCGAGGAAGACATCCAGATCCAGGCCCTGTGGGAAATGCTCACGGAAAACGCCTGCTTCGAAAGCGCCTGGTCCAGCGCGCAACTGCACTGCGCGCTGGATGCCTCGTGCTGGGTCCGGGGCAACCTCAATACCCTGGCCCAGGCCCTGGAGAACATCCTGCGTAATGCCATTCGTCATTCACCCGCGGGCGGTCGTGTGCTGCTGGACGGCCAGCGTCAGGGCGAGCATTGGCTGCTGTGGCTGGAGGATGAGGGGCCTGGCGTGGCCGACGCCGATCTGCAGCGGATCTTCGATCCCTTTACCCGCCTCGACGGCTCGCGTCCGGGCAATGGCGGTTTTGGCCTGGGGTTGAGCATCGCGCGCAACGCCGTGCAGCGTCAGGGCGGCCAGCTGTGGGCGGAAAATACCGGGCGTGGCTTGCGCCTGAACATGCGTCTGCGGGCTGCCGTTAGGGTGCAAGCGCCTTCGAGCGAGGCTGATTCGCTGCCTTATATCGTTAAGCCATAAGACCCTCACTTTGCGTGATATGGCCTGCGAACGTTTGCCGGTATGATAGTCGCCCCCGCAGTCCGGATTGCGAATACGCCATGACCTTGCAGTACCCCACCATCGCCGATTGCGTCGGCAACACCCCGCTGGTCCGTTTGCAGCGCCTGCCTGGCGTCACCAGCAACACCCTGCTGCTCAAGCTCGAGGGCAATAACCCGGCGGGTTCGGTCAAGGACCGCCCGGCGCTGTCGATGATCACTCGCGCCGAGCTGCGTGGGCAGATTCACCCCGGCGATACGCTGATCGAGGCGACCTCGGGCAACACCGGGATTGCCCTGGCCATGGCTGCGGCGATCAAGGGCTACAAGATGATCCTGATCATGCCCGACAACTCCAGTGCCGAGCGCAAGGCGGCGATGACCGCCTATGGCGCCGAGCTGATCCTGGTCAGCCAGGAAGAGGGTATGGAAGGCGCGCGCGACCTGGCCGAGAAGATGCAGGCCGAAGGTCGCGGCAAGGTGCTCGACCAGTTCGCCAACCTGGATAACCCGGAAGCGCACTACACCGGCACCGGCCCGGAAATCTGGCGCCAGACCGAGGGCACCATCACCCATTTCGTCAGCTCCATGGGCACCACCGGCACCATCATGGGCACCTCGCGTTATCTGAAGGAACAGAATCCGAACGTGCAGATCATCGGCCTGCAACCGATGGAAGGCTCGGCCATCCCCGGCATTCGCCGCTGGCCGCAGGAATACCTGCCGAAGATCTACCAGGCCACTCGCGTCGATCGCATCGTCGATATGACGCAGAGCGAAGCCGAAGACGTGACCCGGCGCCTGGCCCGCGAAGAAGGCATCTTCTGCGGCGTGTCCTCGGGCGGTGCGGTGGCGGCGATGTTGCGCCTGTCCCGCGAAGTCGAAAACGCGGTGATTGTCGCGATCATCTGTGACCGTGGCGACCGTTACCTGTCGACCGGCATCTTCGATGCGCCCAACTGATGGCTAAGCCAGTCAGAGGCCTGCGCTTCCAGCCTTCGGGCGGGAGCCGGGCGGCGCAGATCCCCGTTGGAAAAAAACAGCGCCTGACCATCGAGCGCCTGGCCAACGACGGTCGTGGCATCGCCTTTCTGGAGGGGCGTACCTGGTTCGTCGTTGGTGCACTGGCGGGCGAAGAGGTCGAGGCGCGAGTGCTGGGCGCCCACGGCAAAGTGGTGGAAGCCCGTACCGAGCGGGTGTTCAGCGCCAGCGATCTGCGCCAGCCAGCGCCTTGCGCCCATGCCGGCCGTTGTGGCGGCTGCAGCGTGCAGCACCTGCCCCATGACGAACAGCTTGCCCTGAAACAGCGCATGCTCGCCGAGCAGCTGTCGCGGGTTGCCGGTGTCGAGCCAGAGGAGTGGGCGCCACCTTTGAGCGGTCCGGAGTTCGGCTACCGACGCCGGGCGCGGGTCGCGGTGCGCTGGGACGCCAAGGCGAAAAAACTCGAAGTGGGCTTTCGCGCCGCCGGCAGCCAGGACATAGTCGCCATCGACGAATGCCCGGTGCTGGTACAGCCCTTGCAACCGATCATGAGCCGCTTGCCGGCCATGCTGCAGCGCCTGAGCAAACCGCAGGCGCTGGGGCATGTGGAGTTGTTCAGCGGTTCGGCGATTGCTGTGCTGCTGCGCCATATGGCGCCGTTGTCCGCGGCCGACCTGGAGATTCTCCAGGCGTTCTGCGCGTTCCATGAGGCCCAGCTGTGGCTGCATGGCGAAGGCGAGCCGCAACCGGTGGACCCGGACCAGGCCCTGGGCTATCGCCTGGAACCGTGGAATCTGCAGCTGGCTTATCGGCCGGGGGATTTTGTCCAGGTCAATGCCGGGGTCAACGAGGCGATGGTGGCCCAGGCCCTGGAGTGGCTGGCGCCACAGGCTGACGAGCGCGTGCTGGACCTGTTTTGCGGCCTGGGCAACTTTGCCCTGCCACTGGCGCAGAAGGTTCGTGAAGTGGTGGCGGTCGAAGGGGTGGCGACCATGGTCGCGCGTGCCGCGGAGAATGCCGCTAGCAACAATTTGCATAACACCCGGTTTTTTCAGGCCGATTTATCGCAGCCCCTGAGCGACGCCGAGTGGGCCCGCGAAGGCTTTTCTGCGGTACTCTTGGACCCACCTCGGGACGGGGCTTTCGAGGTGGTACGCAAGCTGGCGAGCCTGGGCGCCAAGCGCCTGGTTTATGTGTCATGCAACCCTGCCACTCTGGCGCGTGACACAGTCGAACTGGTCAGGCAGGGCTACCGGTTAAAACGTGCCGGGATCCTCGATATGTTTCCTCAGACGGCACATGTCGAGGCCATGGCGTTATTTGAAGCGAGCTAGGATGGCTCGTCTAATCCGTTGGCCCGTCAGGCAGCACTCGCCGGCCCAGCGAGGAAATACTGGCAGTGAAGGTCAGCGATTTGACGCATTGAATGTGCGTCGTAGGGAAGGTAAAGCAAGATGGTACAGGTGAGAGCGCACCAGCCGATCAACACCGACGGCAGTATCAATCTCGAGGCGTGGCTCGATCATGCGGTCAGCGTCGACATGGCACTGGACCGTGAAGCCTTGAAAGAAGCCTGCGAGTTCGCTCGTGAGGCAGAGCAACAACACATCGCCGCGAAGAATCTCAGTGGCGAAGACATGTCGAGTTTCAGCACCGGCCTCGAGATCGCGGAGATCCTCGCCGACCTCAAGCTGGATCAGGATTCGCTGGTGGCCGCGGTACTCTACCGTGGCGTCCGTGAAGGCCAGATCCCGCTGCCGGCCGTCAGCCAGCGCTTCGGCCCGGTGGTGGCCAAGCTGATCGACGGCGTGCTGCGCATGGCGGCGATCAGCGCCAGCCTCAGCCCCCGCCAATCCCTCGTGCTCGGCACCCAGGCCCAGGTGGAAAACCTGCGCAAGATGCTGGTGGCGATGGTCGATGACGTGCGTGTGGCACTGATCAAGCTGGCCGAGCGGACCTGCGCGATTCGCGCGGTGAAAAACGCCGACGACGAGAAGCGCAACCGGGTCGCCCGGGAAGTCTTCGACATCTACGCACCGCTGGCTCATCGCCTTGGTATCGGCCATATCAAGTGGGAGCTGGAGGACCTGTCCTTCCGTTACCTGGAGCCTGAGCAGTACAAGCAGATCGCCAAGTTGCTGCACGAGCGGCGCCTCGATCGTGAGCGCTTCATCTCCGATGTGATGAACCAGCTGCAGAACGAACTGCAGGCCACCGGCGTCGACGCCGACATCAGCGGCCGGGCCAAACACATCTATTCGATCTGGCGCAAAATGCAGCGCAAGGGCCTGGAGTTCAGCCAGATCTACGATGTGCGCGCGGTGCGCGTGCTGGTCCCGGAAATGCGCGACTGCTACACCGCGCTGGGGATCGTCCACACCCTGTGGCGGCACATTCCGAAAGAGTTCGACGACTACATCGCCAACCCCAAGGAGAACGGTTACCGCTCGTTGCACACGGCGGTCATCGGCCCTGAGGGCAAGGTGCTGGAAGTGCAGATCCGTACCCACGCGATGCACGAAGAGGCTGAGCTGGGGGTCTGCGCCCACTGGCGCTACAAGGGCACCGACGTCAAGTCCGGCTCCAACCACTACGAAGAGAAAATCTCCTGGCTGCGCCAGGTGCTCGAGTGGCACGAGGAACTGGGGGATATCGGCGGCCTGGCCGAGCAACTGCGGGTGGATATCGAGCCGGACCGGGTGTACATCTTCACCCCCGACGGCCATGCGATCGACTTGCCGAAAGGCGCGACGCCGCTGGACTTCGCCTACCGCGTGCACACCGAGATCGGCCACAACTGCCGGGGCGCGAAGATCAACGGGCGCATCGTGCCGCTCAACTACAGCCTGCAGACCGGCGAGCAGGTCGAGATCATCACCAGCAAGCACGGCACGCCGAGCCGCGACTGGCTGAACCCGAACCTGGGGTATGTCACCACCTCAAGGGCACGGGCGAAGATCGTCCACTGGTTCAAGCTGCAGGCGCGCGATCAGAACGTGGCGGCGGGCAAGACTTTGCTCGAGCGCGAACTCAATCGCCTCGACCTGCCGCAGGTGGATTTCGACAAGCTGGCCGACAAGGCCAACATGAAAACCGCCGAGGACATGTTCGCCGCCCTGGGCGCGGGCGACCTGCGCCTGGCGCAACTGGTCAACCTGGCGCAGCAGTTGGTGGAGCCGGAACGCGGCAACGAACAGTTGGAGCTGATCCCGCGCAAGGCCACCGGCTACAAGCCGGGCAAGCGCGGCGACATCCAGATCCAGGGCGTCGGCAACTTGCTGACCCAGATGGCCGGTTGCTGCCAGCCGCTGCCGGGGGATGCGATCGTCGGTTACATCACCCAGGGCCGCGGGGTGAGCATTCACCGTCAGGACTGCGCCTCGGTGCTGCAACTGGCCGGCCGCGAGCCGGAGCGGATCATCCAGGTCAGCTGGGGCCCGGTGCCGGTGCAGACCTATCCGGTGGACATCATCATTCGCGCCTACGACCGCTCCGGCCTGCTGCGTGACGTCTCCCAGGTGCTGCTCAACGAGCGGATCAACGTGCTGGCGGTCAACACCCGCTCGAACAAGGAGGACAACACTGCGCTGATGTCCCTGACCATCGAGATTCCGGGGCTGGACGCGTTGGGGCGGTTGCTGGGGCGTATTTCCCAGTTGCCGAACATCATCGAGACCCGCCGTAACCGTACCCCTTGAAATCCGGAGCGTAGGAGCGAGCGGACGGCGATCCGGTTTGCCCGCGATAGCGGTATGTCAGACAAATCGCCATCGCGGGCAAGCCTCGCTCCTACAGAAAACATGGTTTGGCAATGAGAGTGACCGATGTACAGCCTTGAAGACCTGTTGCACCTGATGGCGCGGCTGCGGGATCCGCAGTACGGCTGCCCTTGGGATATCAAGCAGAGCTACGCCACCATCGTCCCCCACACCCTGGAAGAAGCCTACGAAGTGGCCGATGCCATCGAACGAGGCGATTTCGAGCACTTGCAGGGCGAGCTGGGCGATCTGCTGTTCCAGGTGGTGTATTACAGCCAGCTGGCGCGGGAGGAGGGGCGTTTCGAGTTCGACGGCGTGGTCGACAGCATCACCCGCAAGCTGATCCGTCGCCATCCCCATGTATTCCCTACCGGGGACCTGTACGCGCCGCTGGATACGCCACGGCTGGATGAAGAACAAGTCAAGCAGCGCTGGGAAGAGATCAAGGCCGAGGAGCGCGCTGAGAAATCGGCAGAGCCTTTGCAGTTGTCCTTGCTCGACGATGTACCCGCGACGCTGCCGGCCCTGTCCCGTTCGGCCAAGTTGCAAAAGCGCGCGGCCCAGGTCGGTTTTGACTGGCCGGACGCCTTGCCGGTGGTGGACAAGATCCGCGAAGAGCTCGATGAAGTGCTCGAAGCCATGTCCGAGAATGACCCGCAGGCGATCGCCGACGAGGTGGGCGACCTGCTGTTCGCCGTGGTCAACCTGGCCCGGCATCTGAAGGTCGATCCGGAAACCACCTTGCGTGGCGCCAATGCCAAGTTCGAGCGGCGCTTTCGATTTATCGAGCAGGCATTGCGCGATACCCGCCGACCCATGGAAGATTGCACCCTCGAAGAGTTGGACGCCTTGTGGGGCGAAGCCAAATGTCAGGAAAAGAATTTGCCCAGCTGTGGCTGAGGCTGTTGCCTAAGTGAGTGAGCACCAATGAGCCTTTCCCTTCGCGACCAGTTGCTCAAAGCAGGGCTGGTCAACCAAAAGCAGGCCAAGCAGGTCAGCAAAGAGAAACAGAAGCAGCAACGCCTGGTCCATAAGGGCCAGGTCGAGGCGGACGATACCCAGGCGCGCCTGGCCCAGGAGGCGCAAGCCGAGAAGGTCAAGCGCGACCAGGAACTCAACCGCCAGCAGCAAGAGAAGGCCGAGCAGAAGGCCCGTGCCGCGCAGATCAAGCAACTGATCGAAGTGTCGCGCCTGCCAAAGCTGACCACCGAGGACTACTACAACTTCGTCGACGACAAGAAGGTCAAGCGCCTGTCGGTGAACGCCCTGATGCGCAACAAGCTGAGCAGCGGCTCGCTGGCCATCGTGCACCATGCCGGCGGTTATGAAGTCATCCCGCGTGAAGCCGCGCTGAAGATCCAGGAGCGCGATCCACGGCGCATCGTTCAGCTCAACACGCCGACCGAGGCGCCGGACGAGGACGATCCGTACGCGGCCTACCAGATCCCTGACGATCTGATGTGGTAAACCCGCAGAAACAACAAACCCCGCCATGAGCGGGGTTTGTTGTTTCTGAAGCGGCTACCGATGCGTGGCGGCAGCCGCGGCAGTCAGTGTGAGGTCAGGAGCTTTGCGGTGCGCGGTTCTGCTCCAGCTTCTCCAGTTCGGCCTTGTAATTATGGGCATCGCTCTCGGAATGAAACATTCCCACCAGCAAGTCTTGTTGATGCACGTCCCAGATCCGTACACCTGCGGCTACGCCTTCATGGGACATGTGTGAATCGTCGCGTTCAGTTACTTTTACAGTCATCTGCTAGCTCCAATCTCTATTGATCTGCAGCAAGGCGTGTGCAGGACTTCGTTATATATTTTGTTAGCTGGCTAAGTAAATTGCTTTCAAATGCAACAATCTTTTGCAGATTTCGAAACAGTCCCGCAGGCCGCGGAAACTGTGGCATTCGGTCGCAGGGGCCGGAGTTTCATGACAAAAGTTTCATGTTGGGCGGCTGTTGTGCCGGGCATTTTTGCTCGGCGAGCGAGCCTGTCGGGTCGCCAGGAGGGCTGTGCTTGAGCGGCCAAATAGAAACACCAGGCGAAAAAAAGCCCCGCATCGGCGGGGCTTTTTCATTGTCGTGCGGCTTAGCTGCCTTTGACGGTCTTGCCGTTGACGGTGCCGTTCAGGAGCATGATGTTGTACTCCTTGCCGTCGGTTTCGACCTGTTGCAGGCGAACCAGCAGGTAATCCCAGTCCTTGGCGAACCACATGACGGTGATGCGTTTGCTTTGTGTCGGGTCGCGCACGCGCTCGACCTTGATCGCGTCGATCTGGCCGGCCTTGGTGTCGACTTTTTCCGAGCCCAGGACACGGAAGTCGTAGGTGTCGACTTCGCCATCATCGACGACCTGATAGCTCATGCTTTTCTTGCCGGCGGCCACATCGTGCTGCAAGGCGAGCTGGTAGGTGGATTTGTCGACCATGCCGCGATTGAGCGGGATCTTGACCGCATCGCCGCGATCGGTGCCGGTGACCATCTTGGCGTTCCAGTCAAAGTCCAGGTCGGCCTTCTTGGCTTTGCCCAGGCCGCCGCGCTCGAAGTGATAGGACTGCGGCAGCAGGGTGTCCTTGTCGAGCGTCAGGGTGCTTTCTTCAGTCAGGCTGGCGATCATCATCGAAGCCTTGAAGCTCAGCTTCCAGGTGCCGTCGCCTTTCTTTTCCAGGCTGCGTTCGGCGGTACCGCTCATCGGCAGCTGTTTCCAGTCGGCGGTATAGCTGGCGGAGAAGGGTTGAAGGTCTGCAGCCTGCGCGAAAGGCAGGGCGAGCAGAGCACAAGCGAAGAGCAGGGCGCGACGCATAAAATCTCCTAATTACGAATCAAGTGGCCACTGGCGGCCAGTAACTGACCATCCAGTAAAGCACCCTGTTCGCCGAGTGTGAGTCGACCTTCGGCAAACCAGCGTACGGCCATCGGGTAAATCCGGTGTTCCTGGACGTGGACCCGCTGCGCCAGGCTTTGCGGCGAGTCGTGCAACTCTACCGGGATCACTGCCTGTACGACCAGTGGTCCGCCATCGAGTTCCTCTGTCACAAAGTGCACGCTGCAGCCGTGCTCGGTGTCTCCGGCCTCCAGCGCTCGCTGATGAGTGTGTAACCCTTTGTATTTGGGTAGCAGCGAAGGATGGATATTGAGCAGGCGACCCTGGTAGTGCCGAACGAAATCCGCGCTGAGAATGCGCATGAATCCGGCAAGCACCACGAGCTTGGGCTGGAAGGCGTCGATCAGTTCGATCAGTGCGGCATCGAAGGCCTCGCGACCTTCGAATGCCTTGTGATCGAGGGCGCGGGTATCGATACCCGCATCCTGGGCGCGTTGCAGGCCGTAGGCATCGGCGCGGTTGGATATCACCGCGCGGATGCGTACCGGGCTGTCGTCGGCCCGGGTACTGTCGATCAGGGCCTGCAAGTTGCTGCCGGTACCGGACAACAGCACCACTACATCACAGGTGGCTGGCATCGGCTCTTGCATCAATGTGCCTTGAGGTTTTTCAGCTCGACCTGGGCAGCGCCTTCGGCGGCGCTAGCGATCTGACCAATGACCCAAGGCTGTTCGCCGGCTTCGCGCAGGACGTTCAGGGCAGTTTCAACGTGCTCCTGAGCCACGCAGATCACCATGCCCACGCCGCAGTTCAGCACGCGGTGCATTTCGTGTTCTTCGACATTGCCCTTCTCTTGCAGCCAGTCGAATACCGCCGGACGCTGCCAGCTGGCCACGTCGACCACGGCCTGGGCGCCTTTTGGCAGAACGCGTGGGATGTTGTCCAGCAGGCCGCCGCCAGTGATGTGGGCCATGGCTTTGACTGCGCCAGTGTCCTTGATCAGCTTGAGCAGTGGCTTGACGTAGATGCGGGTCGGGGCCATCAGCAGTTCGGTCAACGGCTTGCCGTCGAGCTGGACGGTTTCGATGTCGGCGCCGGAGACTTCGATGATCTTGCGGATCAGCGAGTAGCCGTTGGAGTGCGGACCGGAAGACGGCAGGGCCAGCAGGGCGTCGCCGGTGGCAACCTTGGAGCCGTCGATGATTTCGGCTTTTTCCACCACGCCGACGCAGAAGCCGGCCAGGTCGTAGTCTTCGCCTTCGTACATGCCTGGCATTTCAGCGGTTTCACCGCCAACCAGGGAGCAGCCAGCCAGTTCGCAGCCGGCACCGATGCCGGTAACCACGGTGGCGGCGACGTCGACGTTCAGTTTGCCGGTGGCGTAGTAGTCGAGGAAGAACAGCGGCTCGGCACCGCAGACCACCAGGTCGTTGACGCACATGGCGACCAGGTCCTGGCCGATGCTGTCATGCTTGTTCAGGTTCAGTGCCAGGCGCAGCTTGGTGCCCACGCCGTCGGTGCCGGAGACCAGTACCGGCTGCTTGTAGCCGGCCGGGATTTCGCAGAGGGCGCCGAAACCGCCCAGGCCGCCCATGACTTCCGGGCGCGCAGTGCGCTTGGCGACGCTCTTGATGCGTTCGACCAATGCTTCACCGGCGTCGATGTCTACACCGGCGTCTTTGTAGCTCAGGGAGGGTTGCTTGCTCATGATCCAGGCCTTTAGGGGGGATTCAGGGGGTATCGACCGAGTCCAGGGAGGCCATTGAAACAGTCGCGGCGGCAATGCCACGCAATCATTTCAGCGACCCCGGCTGTTGCCGGTCTGCGAAGGCGCGCGATTTTATCAGGCTTGAGGTGTAGCGGCCATCCTCGGGCCGACGGGCAGGGCATATCCGCTTAAAAAAACTGCAATTGCGTGTGTCGATCGCGTCGCTCAGGACTGTATAAGGTATAGCCTTGTACTCGCTGTCGTTATGACAGCACGAAAACTTCCATCGATCGGGTGAATGTTTGCCTGGGCTTTGTGGTCACAGCCTGGGTCAATCCTGTTCATGCGGTCCGTTCCAGCCGCCTTTTGTCGTCGGGAATCCTCCATGCGTTTGTGCAAATTTCTTTTTATGGGCTGTTTGTCATTGTTCAGCCTGGCGAGTCATGCCGAAACCCTCAATAACCTGTATCAGGTCCGTGAACCGGTCAGCAGCCAGTCCCCTGGCGAGCGCGATCAGGCCACCCAGCGGGCCCTGGAAACCCTGGTGCTGCGCCTGACCGGCGATAGCAAGGCCTTGCAGAACCCGGGGCTGGCGGCGATCCGCAAGGACCCGCAGCAGATCATCAGCCAGTACGGCTACGACGCCGGTCCTCCCGAGAGCCTGCAGGTCGACTTCGATCCGGCCAGCACCGATCGGGCGTTGCGCCAGGCTGGCCTGTCGCTGTGGGGCAGTAATCGCCCATCGATTCTCGGCTGGTGGCTGACCGACTCCAGTGAAGGTTCCAGCCTGGTCGGCGATGGCCAGGCCAGTGCCACGCCGTTGCGCCGTGCAGCCCTGCATCGCGGCTTGCCGCTGCGTTTGCCGCTGGCTGACCTGAACGAACAGATCGTCGCCACGGCGCCGAATCTCGAAGGTTCCGATTCGGCGCCATTGCGTGCTGCGTCGGAGCGTTACGGCGCGGACGCCCTGCTGGCGGTGCATGCCAGTGAAGAGGGCGGTCAGTGGCAGGCCAAATGGCGCCTGTGGATGGGGGACCAGAAGGAGCAGGGCAGCGTCCAGGGCGCCGATGTGCCGGCCTTGGCCGATGCCGTGCTATTGGCGGTCAGCCAGCGCCTGGCGCCGCGGTTCGTGGTCAAGCCGGGCGCATCCAGCGAGCAGTTGCTGGAAGTGCAGGGCATGAATCTGGAACGTTATGCGGCGTTGGGGCGTTTGCTCGAACCCTTCGGTGGGCGTTTGCAGAGCGTCGATGGCGATCGCTCGGTGTACCGGGTCAGCGGCAGTGCCGAGCAATTGCGCGCGCAGCTGAGCCTGGCTCGGTTGCAGGAGGTCCCAGCGGGCGCTGCGCCTGTCCAGCCGGTTGTCGAAGGCGCGACACCAGCGCCCGCGCCTGCACCGGCCGCGCAACTGCATTTTCGTTGGTAGGTTTTCTTTCTTTATATAGAAGCAATGGAGTGGTTCATGGCTGATACGCGTCGATGGGTCTGGTTGGGTGGGTTGGTCCTGCTCGGTGGTTTTGTGTACCTGTTGCATCCGATCCTGACGCCGTTCCTGGTGGCCTTGCTGTTGGCCTATCTGTTCGATCCGCTGGTGGACCGCCTGGAAAAGCTCGGCTTGTCGCGCACCTGGGGCGTGGTGGCGGTATTTGCCCTGTTCACCCTGATCGTCATGGCGTTGTTGTTGGTGTTGGTGCCTATGCTCGCCAAGCAGCTGCTGCGCCTGTACGAGCTGGCGCCGCAGATGCTCGACTGGTTGCAGCATACGGCGATGCCCTGGGCGCAGTCCAAGTTGGGCTTGTCCGACGGTTTCTGGAAGTTCGACAAGGTCAAGGCGGCGATCAGCGAACACATGGGGCAGACCACCGATATCGTCGGCGTGGTCCTGAGCCAGGCAACGGCCTCCAGCCTGGCGTTGATCGGCTGGCTGGCCAACCTGGTGCTGATTCCGGTGGTCAGCTTTTACCTGCTGCGCGACTGGGATCTGATGATGGCGAAGATCCGCAGCCTGTTGCCTCGTGATCGCGAGGAGCGGGTGGTGGCGCTGGCCGGGGAATGCCATGAGGTGCTGGGGGCGTTCGTCCGTGGTCAGCTGCTGGTGATGGTCGCTCTGGGAATGATCTATGCCGCCGGCCTGATGCTGGTCGGGCTTGAGCTGGGCCTGTTGATCGGCCTGATTGCCGGTCTGGCGGCGATTGTGCCGTACATGGGCTTTGTCATCGGCATCGGCGCAGCGCTGATTGCCGGATTGTTCCAGTTCGGCGGCGACCTGTACCCGATGATCGGCATCGTGGCGGTGTTCATGGTTGGCCAGGCCCTGGAGGGCATGGTGCTGACCCCCTTGCTGGTGGGGGATCGGATCGGCCTGCACCCGGTGGCGGTGATCTTCGCGATTCTCGCGGGGGGCGAGTTGTTCGGTTTTACCGGCATCCTGCTGGCCTTGCCGGTGGCGGCGGTGATCATGGTGCTGGTGCGCCATGTGCACGACTTGTACAAGGATTCGGACATCTATAGCGGTGTAGAGGAGTCCGAGCAGTAACGCCTACTGTTGATGCTTTAGGGGCGCCCGTGTTTCAGGCGGGCGCCTCTGAGAGTCTTTACAGCTGTCACATCCACCGTCAAAGAACCCCCCGTGATTTCATCAGGCTAACGCAAACCTTTGATTTTGCTTGTGGTCTGCTGCATTGTGCGCCCGGCGTCACGGGTATAAACTTTGCAAACTTTACACAGAGGCCACTAACGGTTCGTTTGGAACTGTTCAGTCAGCATGAAACCGATTCAGCTGCCCCTAGGTGTGCGTCTGCGTGATGACGCCACCTTCATCAACTACTACCCAGGCGCCAATGCCGCTGCACTCGGCTATGTCGAGCGGCTTTGCGAAGCCGACGCCGGCTGGACCGAAAGCCTGATCTACCTCTGGGGCAAGGATGGGGTAGGGCGTACGCACTTGCTGCAGGCGGCCTGCCTGCGGTTCGAGCAACTGGGGGAGCCAGCGGTCTATCTGCCCCTGGCGGAATTGCTGGATCGCGGCATCGAAATCCTCGACAACCTGGAACAGTACGAGCTGGTCTGCCTGGACGACTTGCAAGCGGTGGCAGGCAAGGCCGACTGGGAAGAGGCGCTGTTTCATCTGTTCAACCGCCTGCGTGACAGCGGCCGGCGCCTGTTGATCGCGGCCTCGACCTCTCCCCGGGAGTTGCCAGTGAAGCTGGCGGACCTCAAATCCCGCCTGACCCTGGCGCTGATCTTCCAGATGCGCCCGCTCTCTGACGAAGACAAATTGCGTGCATTGCAATTGCGCGCCTCGCGTCGCGGGCTGCACCTGACCGACGAAGTCGGGCACTTTATCCTGACCCGCGGCACCCGCAGCATGAGCGCCTTGTTCGAACTGCTGGAGCGCCTCGATCAGGCGTCCTTGCAGGCTCAGCGCAAGCTCACCATTCCCTTCCTCAAGGAAACCCTGGGCTGGTAAATCCGCGGGCGGTAGTGGCTTTTTGGTATATTTCAGGCGCCAGAAAACCCGCATCCGGAAGCGTTTCCAGAGGCGCGTGCGTTTAAATTGGGCTTAAGGCCTTAGATGTTGAGTAGAAACCGATAAGTCACATTTCAATCGATTGAATTTGCAAATTAGAGCGATAGAAGGCATAGTCGCGGCTTCTTTATAACTTTAAGCCACGGTCGTGCCCATGCTGAAGCGCTTCGCACCCCTCGTGCCTCTTGCACTCGTCACCCTGTTGTTTGGTTGCGCCACCCACTCTCCGGTGAGCCAACAAGAGCAGCAACAGGCTCAAAACTCTTCAAAAGCCCAGTCTTCCGCTATTTTCCAGGAAGAGCTGGCAACCGAAAAAGAACTCGCCGAGTTCGCTGACAGCAAGCCTTACCAGCTGCCAGTCTTGGCCGACAGTATCCTCGAGCGTGGCATGTCCCTGATCGGTACCCGTTACCGTTTCGGCGGTACCTCTGAAGCCGGTTTCGATTGCAGCGGTTTCATCGGCTACCTGTTCCGTGAAGAAGCCGGCATGAATCTGCCGCGTTCCACCCGTGAAATGATCAACGTTGACGCTCCGCTGGTTGCGCGTAACAAGCTGCAGCCGGGCGACCTGCTGTTCTTCGCCACCAATGGCCGCCGCGGTCGCGTAAGCCACGCTGGCATCTACCTGGGCGATGACCAGTTCATCCATTCCAGCAGCCGCCGTAGCGGTGGTGTGCGGGTGGACAGCCTGGGCGACAGCTACTGGAGCAAGACCTTCATCGAAGCCAAACGCGCCCTCGCAATGGCCCCGACTGTGGTCACCGCACGCAAGTAAGCGGACTTTTTGTAAGGTGAAGTTAAAGTCTTACTTGAAGTTTGGCGCGTAGGCGCTAGAATCCTGATCTATTGTTGAAAACTAACCGCGTAAGCCCTGCTTACGCGGTTTTGTTTTCGGCCTCACGGCAGAGAAAGCCGCATCCAGATCAGGATTGTTCTGCATATGTCGACGTCGGCCCGCCTCGCATTGATCGTTCTCGCCGCGCTGCTCAGCGCGTGTGCCAGCCGTACCCCGCCACCCGCGCCTGTGGTACGTGCTCCCGTTTTCAATACTCCCCAGACCTTCTCGCCCGCTGCCGAAGACGTGCTGTTTCGTGCGTTGGGCCTGGTGGGCACGCCTTATCGCTGGGGCGGCAACACGCCGGATTCCGGTTTCGATTGCAGTGGCCTGATCGGCTACGTCTATCGCGACGCGGCCGGTATCTCTTTGCCGCGCTCGACTCGCGAAATGATCGGCATGCGTGCGCCGAATGTCGGCAAGAACGCCTTGCAGACCGGCGACCTGATATTTTTTGCCACCAATGGCGGTTCTCAGGTCAGTCACGCGGGCATCTATGTCGGTGAAGGCCGCTTCGTCCATGCACCGGCCACCGGCGGTACGGTGAAGCTGGACAGCCTGTCCAAGGCCTATTGGCAAAAAGCCTACCTGAGCGCCAAGCGCGTGTTGCAGCCAGAGCATCTGGCGCACAACCCTTAGGTCCTATCTCAATGTTGAGGTTGCCATGACCGCTCGTACCCTCAACCTCGACGACGCCCTCTATCACTACCTGCTCGACGTTTCCCTGCGCGAAACGCCGCTGCTGCGCCGTCTGCGTGACGAAACCCAGGCACTGCCCATGGCGCGCTGGCAGGTGGCGCCCGAGCAGGGGCAGTTCCTCGCCTTGCTGGTCAAACTGATCGGTGCCCGGCGTGTGCTGGAGGTGGGGACCTTCACCGGCTACAGCGCCTTGTCCATGGCCGCGGCCTTGCCGGACGATGGCCAGTTGATCTGCTGTGACATCCCGGGCGACTACAACGCCACCGCGCGCCGCTACTGGCAGGAAGCAGGTGTCGCCGGGCGGATCGAGTTGCGTCTGGCGCCGGCCCTGGAGACCTTGGCCAAGATCGAGCAGGAGGAGGGCGAGGGTGGTTTCGACCTGGTCTTCATCGACGCCGACAAGGCCAATTACCCGGCTTATCTGGAAAGTGCCCTGCGCCTGCTGCGCGTGGGCGGGCTGGCGGTGTTCGATAACACGCTGTGGAGCGGTCGGGTGCTGGAGGAGAATCCCCAGAGCGAAGACACCCGGGCCATCCAGGCACTCAATCGTGCCTTGAAGGATGACCCGCGTGTCGACCTGTCGCTGCTGCCCCTGGGGGATGGCTTGACCCTGTGCCGCAAGCGTTGAACCTATTGCGCCTTGGCTGCTGACACACGCCAGACCTTGTTGCCGACATCATCGGCCACCAGCAGATCCCCTTGCTTGTCGATCACTACGCCGACCGGCCGGCCCATGGCTTTCTCATCGGCGCTGAGGAAGCCGGTCAGGACGTCCACCGGTTGGCCCACCGGCTTGCCATTGGCGAAGGGCACGAAGATCACTTTGTAGCCGCTGTGGGGCTTGCGGTTCCACGAGCCATGCTGGCCGATGAACACGCCCTGGGTGAACGGCGCCGGCAGCTTGCTGCCTTCGGCGAATGCCAGGCCGAGGGAGGCGGTATGTGGGCCGACGGCATAATCCGGGGCGATGGCCTTGGCCACCAGGTCCGGGTTCTGCGGAGTGACTCGCACGTCCACATGCTGGCCGTAGTAGCTGAATGGCCAGCCGTAGAAAGCGCCGTCCTTGACCGAGGTGATGTAGTCCGGCACCAGATCGCTGCCGATCTCGTCGCGCTCGTTGACCGCGGTCCACAGCTGGCCACTTTGCGGTTCCCAGGCCATGCCGTTGGGGTTGCGCAGGCCCGAGGCGAAAATCCGTTGCTTGCCGGTGGCGCGGTCGACTTCCCAGATGGCGGCGCGACCTTCCTCCTGGTCCATGCCGTTTTCGCCGACGTTGCTGTTGGAGCCTACCGTGACGTACAGCTTGCTGCCGTCCTTGCTGGCAATCACGTTTTTGGTCCAGTGGTGGTTCAGCTTGCCACCAGGCAGGTCGACCACCTTGGTCGGCTGGGCGTTGATCTTGGTGTCGCCGTCCTTATAGGGGAAGCGCAGCAGGCGATCGGTGTCGGCGACGTACAGGTCATTGCCCACCAGGGTCATGCCGAACGGCGAGTTGAGGTTTTCCAGGAACACCGTGCGGGTTTCCGCCACGCCATCGTGATCCTTGTCCCGCAGCAGGGTGATGCGGTTCGGGCTGGGCACGCCAGCGCCGGCACGGCTCATGATCTTGCTGGCGATCCAGCCGCGGAAACCTTTGCTGTCATCGGGGGAGGGCGGGGCGTTGGTCTCTGCCACCAGTACGTCGCCATTGGGCAGCACGTACAGCCAGCGCGGATGGTCCAGGCCTTCGGCGAATGCGGCCACCTGGGTGCCGGTGGCGGCCACCGGTTTGGCGCCTTGCGGCCAGCCGATCGCGGGCGCGATGTTCACGGTCGGGAACAGGGTCTTGTTCGGTTCGGGCAATTTCGGCGAGGGGCCGGTGCCGTCGGAGACCTGGAGGGTGGAAGTTTCGCCACAGGCGGCGAGGCCTGCGGCGACGGCGACAAGGATGGCGTATCGAAGCTTGAGCATGCTGATTTCCCTATGAATGCACGAAGTCGGTGTAGTCATAGAGAAGCACAGATAGACGATGGTTCCACCTGCTCAGCGTGCTTCCTTGAACAGCACGGCAACGCCGGGGTGATAGTTGCCGGCTTCGTTGCGCAATTTGCGGTACGCGTAGGGGAAGTACCAGGCGACGGCGCAGCAGTGTTCCTTTTGCAGGTCGTCGACCATGTCCTGCAGTTCTTCCGGGGTGGCGCTGTGCTGGGTTTTCTGCGGCGTGACGAACAGGCAGCCGAGTTTCAGGTCGCTGGGGTAGCTGGCTTTTTTCGCGTCGCTGGCGGCATCCAGCAACGGTTGGGTCAGGTGCAGGCTATTGACCCGGGGCCAGCGCTGGGTGGTCTGGATATAGACACGCTCCTCCTGCGTGGCGATGTACAGGTCGGTGCGGCCGCTGCGGTCGCCGTCCTCGACCTGTTTTTTGCTCGGTGTGTGTTCCAGGGTGACCATCTCCGCCATCCAGGCCGCCGCCGAGAGCAATCCCAGGTTGGCTTTTTCGTCGAACCAGTAAGGGCTTTCGTTATCGCCGCGCACGGCGTTGTAGCGGTCGATGCAATCGAACCAGCGTTCCAGGGCAGGGCGCAGGAATTCCAGTTTCGGATTGCTGATGATCATGCCTTGCATCGGACTTTTCCTATTATTGTTGAGATATTGGAGTTTTTTAACGCGATTATGGCTATTTGATATCACTGCGTTGAGTGTGGCACAAGATTGGCGTCACTTTTCCGATATGGCAGCCATTCGTCGATCTGCCGGGCCCCGGCTTTAATTGACGCTCCACCCCCAACCCTCTAACCTTCGCGACTTGTTTCAGGTGCTCTGTGGCCGCAGGTCGACAGAGTGAAACAGGGAAGCCGGTGAGTACGCGTGCCGAAGGCGCACGCACGACGATTCCGGCGCTGCCCCCGCAACGGTAAATGAGTCAAGACTGCGCCTGATGCCACTGTGTCGACTGTCGACATGGGAAGGCGCGCAGTTGGGCATCCCAGCCACTCACAAGCCCGGAGACCGGCCTGATCCATCCAACGGCATCACGGTGGGCGATGCCAGGCTTGCGCCGTCTATTCCTATTCCTGCCCCCCGTTATCCAGCCCCAACGGAGAGCTGCCCCATGACTGAATCCCCTGATCGTGACGAACGCCATCTGGCGCGCATGTTGCGCAAAAAAGCCGTGATCGATGAACGCATCGCCAACTCGCCGAACGAATGCGGCTTGCTGCTGGTGCTGACCGGCAACGGCAAAGGCAAAAGCAGCTCGGCCTTCGGCATGCTCGCGCGCGCCATGGGCCACGGCATGCAGTGCGGCGTGGTGCAGTTCATCAAGGGCCGCAACAGCACCGGCGAGGAATTGTTCTTCCGGCGTTTCCCGGAGCAGGTGCGCTTCCATGTCATGGGCGAAGGTTTCACCTGGGAAACCCAGGACCGCCAGCGCGACATCGCCGCTGCCGAAGCCGCCTGGGCGGTTTCCTGCGAGCTGCTGAGCGACCCGAACATCGGCCTGGTGGTGCTCGACGAATTAAACATCGCCCTCAAGCACGGCTATCTGGACCTGGACCAGGTGCTCAGCGACCTGCAGGCCCGGCCGCCAATGCAGCATGTGGTGGTCACCGGGCGTGGCGCCAAGCCGGAGATGATCGAACTGGCCGACACCGTCACTGAAATGGGCATGGTCAAGCATGCCTTCCAGGCCGGGATCAAAGCGCAAAAAGGCGTCGAACTGTGAGTGATGCCCGTCATTGCCCGGCGGTATTGATTGCCGCGCCGGCTTCCGGTCAGGGCAAGACCACCGTGACCGCCGCGCTCGCCCGACTGCATCGCAATCAGGGGCGCAAGGTGCGCGTGTTCAAATGCGGCCCGGACTTTCTCGACCCGATGATCCTCGAACGCGCCAGTGGTGCGCCGGTGTATCAGCTGGACATGTGGATGGTCGGCGAACAGGAAAGCCGCCGCCTGTTGTGGGAGGCCGCCGGCGAGGCGGACCTGATCCTGATCGAGGGCGTGATGGGGCTGTTCGACGGCACGCCGTCCAGCGCCGACCTGGCGCGGCATTTCGGGGTGCCAGTGCTCGCGGTAATCGATGGCACCGCCATGGCCCAGACCTTTGGTGCCCTGGCGTTGGGGCTGGCGCGCTATCAGCCGGACCTGCCGTTCGCCGGCGTGTTGGCCAACCGGGTCGGCACCCTGCGTCATGCGCAGTTGCTCGAAGGCAGCCTGACCGAAGGCCTGCGCTGGTACGGCGCGCTGTCCCGGGAAACCGGCATCGAACTGCCCAGCCGCCATCTGGGGCTGGTGCAGGCCAGCGAACTCAACGATCTGGATCTGCGTCTCGACGCCGCCGCGGCCGCCTTGGCTGACAGCTGCGAAGTGGCCTTGCCGCCCGCCGTGGCGTTTGCCGCTCCCCAGACGGTTGCCGTCGAGCCGCTGTTGGCCGGGGTGCGCATTGCCGTGGCCCGCGACGAAGCCTTTGCCTTTACCTATGGCGCGAGCCTGGATCTGCTGCGGGCCATGGGCGCCGAGCTGGGCTTTTTCTCGCCGATCCATGACGCGGTACTGCCCGAGGCAGACAGCCTGTACCTGCCAGGCGGTTACCCGGAGCTGCATCACCGGGCGCTGGCGGCGAACGGCTCGATGCTCAGCGCGATCCGCGCGCATCACGCCGCCGGCAAACCCTTGCTCGCCGAGTGCGGCGGCATGTTGTATCTGCTGGACTCCCTGACCGACGTCGACGGCGAGCGCGCCGAACTGCTGGGCCTGTTGCCCGGCGATGCGGTGATGCAAAAGCGCCTGGCGGCCCTGGCCTTGCAGGCGGTGGAGCTGCCGGAAGGCTCGCTGCGCGGCCATACCTACCACCACTCGTTGACCAGCACCGAGCTTGCGCCGATCGCCCGGGGCCTGAGCCCGAATGGCGGGCGCGGCGCGGAAGCGGTTTACCGCGAAGGGCGGATGACCGCCTCCTATGTGCATTTCTATTTTCCGTCCAACCCCGAAGCGGTGGCGGCCCTGCTGGCGCCGGCAGGAGCGAGCGTGCTCGCGCGGTGCCCATGACCGACAACGCCTTTTCCGCGGCCGAACGCGACGCGGTCTATCGCGCGATCGCCGAACGTCGTGACATGCGCCACTTCGTCGGGGGCACGGTCGAGCCGCCGGTCTTGCGTCGCCTGCTGGAGGCGGCGCACCAGGCGCCCAGCGTCGGCCTGATGCAGCCTTGGCGTTTCATCCGTATCAGCGACCGACCGTTGCGTGGGCAGATCCAGCAACTGGTGGAAGAGGAACGGGTGCGCACCGCCGAGGCCCTGGGCGAACGCTCCGATGAGTTCATGAAGCTCAAGGTCGAAGGCATCAACGACTGCGCCGAGGTCCTGGTGGCGGCGCTGATGGACGACCGTGAGCGGCATATTTTTGGCCGGCGTACCTTGCCGGAGATGGACCTGGCTTCGCTCTCCTGCGCGATTCAGAACCTCTGGCTGGCGGCCCGGGCCGAAGGGCTGGGCATGGGCTGGGTGTCGCTGTTCGAGCCCATTGCCCTGGCCGAGCTGCTTGGCCTGCCGGCCGGAGCCAAGCCGCTGGCGGTGTTGTGCCTGGGCCCGGTCGGTGAGTTTTACCCAGCGCCGATGCTGGTGCTCGAAGGCTGGGCGCGGGAGCGTTCGCTGAGTGAATTGCTGTATGAAAATTACTGGGGAGTGAGTCAATGAGTGTGGCGTTGCTGAGTGTCGCCGGGGTAGCGCTGGACGCGTTGCTGGGCGAACCCAAACGCTGGCATCCGCTGGTGGCGTTCGGTCGTTTTGCCGACCGCATCGAGCAACGTTTCAACTCCGGCGGTCGCGGCTGGCGCAGTCATGGCGTCACTGCCTGGGTCATCGCGGTGCTGCCGCTGACCCTGCTGGCGACGTTGTTTTCCTGGCTGCCCTATATCGGCTGGTTGTTCGAGATCCTGGCGCTGTACTGCGCCCTCGGCCTGCGCAGTCTCGGCGAGCATGTCGAGCCGGTGGCCCAAGCCTTGCGCAGCGACGACCTGGACCAGGCGCGGCAGCGGGTCGGCTATCTGGTCAGTCGCCAGACCAGCGAACTGGATGCCACCGAGGTCGCCCGCGCCGCCACCGAGTCGGTGCTGGAGAACGGCAGCGACGCGGTGTTCGCCGCCTTATTCTGGTTTGCCGTGGCCGGCGCGCCGGGCGTTGTGCTCTATCGCCTGAGCAACACCCTGGATGCGATGTGGGGCTATCGTAATGAGCGTTTCGAGCGTTTCGGTTGGGCGGCGGCGAAGATCGACGACCTGCTCAACTATATTCCGGCCCGCCTGGTGGCCCTGACTTACGCGTTGCTGGGCAAGACCCGCCTGGCACTGAAATGCTGGCGCCGCCAGGGGCCGACCTGGGACAGTCCGAACGCCGGGCCGGTGATGGCGGCCGGGGCCGGAGCCCTGGGTGTCGAGCTGGGCGGCGCGGCGATCTATCACGGCGAGCTGCACCAGCGGCCGCAGCTGGGCGAGGGGACGGCGGCCGATGCTTCGTCCATCGATCGTGGCTGGCAACTGGTACAGCGCGGGGTCTGGTTATGGCTGCTGATTCTCTGCGTGGGAGCTGAATTCTATGCTTGAGCACGGTGGTCGCCTGCGCAAGGCGGCCGAGCAATACGGCATCGCCGAGGCCGACTGGCTGGACCTGTCCAGCGGCCTGGCGCCCTGGCCGTGGCCGATTCCCGAGATCGGCATACGGGCCTGGGCGCGCCTGCCGGAAACCGACGATGGCCTGGAGCAGGCTGCCCGCGACTACTACGGCGCCGCCCATGTGTTGCCGGTACCTGGCTCCCAGGCGGCGATTCAGCTGCTTCCGCGTTTGCGCCGCGCCGGCAAGGTCGGCGTGCTGTCGCCCTGTTATGCCGAACACGCCGAAGCCTGGCGCCGCAGCGGCTACATCGTGCGTGAAGTGCTGGAACAGGAAGTGGACTTTTTCCTCGACAGCCTGGACGTGCTGGTGGTGGTCAACCCGAACAACCCCACGGGCCTGAGCCTGACCCCGGAGCGCCTCCTGGACTGGCATGCGCGCCTGGCGCAGCGCGGTGGCTGGCTGGTGGTCGACGAAGCCTTCATGGACAACACGCCCCAGCTGAGCCTGGCGGCCCAGGCCGATCAGGTGGGGTTGATCGTCCTGCGCTCCTTCGGCAAGTTTTTCGGCCTGGCCGGTGTGCGCCTGGGCTTCGTCCTGGCCGAGCGCAAGTTGCTCAAGCTGCTGGCCGAACAGGTCGGCCCCTGGGCCGTCAGCGGACCGACCCGGGTACTGGGCCAGGTGTGCTTGCGTGACAGCCAAGGCCATGCACGGCAACGGCTGCGCAGCGAAGTGGCGAGCTTGCGCCTGGCGCACCTGCTCGAGCGCCACGGCCTGAAACCCCAGGGTGGCTGTGCGCTGTTCCAGTGGCTGATCACCGATCGCGCCGAGCTGTTGCACGAGTTCATGGCGCGCCGGGGCATCCTGCTGCGGTTGTTCACCCATAACAGCAGCCTGCGCTTTGGCCTGCCGGCCGATGAAGCCGATTGGTCGCGTCTCGAACAGGCCTTCGTCGCCTACGCCAAGGAACATCCATGACCACCCTGATGGTGCAGGGCACCACCTCCGATGCCGGTAAAAGCACCCTGGTAACGGCGCTCTGCCGCTGGCTGACGCGCCAGGGTGTCAGCGTCGTGCCCTTCAAGCCGCAGAACATGGCCCTCAACAGCGCGGTGACCGCCGACGGCGGCGAGATCGGCCGGGCCCAGGCGGTGCAGGCCCAGGCCGCGCACCTGGCGCCACACACCGACATGAACCCAGTGCTGCTCAAACCCAACAGCGACACCGGGGCCCAGGTGATCATTCACGGTCGCGCGGTGACCACCATGAACGCGGTGGCCTATCACGACTACAAGGCCATCGCCATGCGGGCGGTGCTGGCCTCTCACCAACGCCTGAGCGCGGCCTATCCGGTGGTGATGGTGGAGGGCGCGGGCTCGCCGGCGGAGATCAATCTGCGGGCCGGCGATATCGCCAATATGGGCTTTGCCGAAGCGGTGGACTGCCCGGTGCTGCTGATCGCCGATATCAACCGTGGCGGGGTTTTCGCTCATCTGGTGGGCACCCTGGAGCTGTTGTCGCCGAGCGAGCAGGCGCGGGTCAAAGGCTTCATCATCAACCGTTTTCGCGGCGATATCGCCCTGTTGCAACCGGGCCTCGACTGGCTCGAAGCGCGTACCGGCAAACCGGTGATCGGCGTGCTGCCCTACGTGCTGGACCTGCATCTGGAAGCCGAGGACGGCATCGACCAGCGTCAGGCCGACAAGGCCGAGCAGGTGCTGAAAATGCTGGTGCCGGTGTTGCCGCGCATCAGCAATCACACCGACTTCGACCCGCTGCGCCTGCACCCCCAGGTGGACCTGCAATTTATCGGTCCGGGCCAGGCGATTCCGCCGGCCGACCTGATCATCCTGCCCGGCTCGAAAAGCGTGCGCAGCGACCTGGCGTATCTGCGTGCCCAGGGCTGGGACAGGGCCATCGCCCGGCACCTGCGCTATGGCGGCAAGGTGCTGGGCATCTGCGGTGGTTTGCAGATGCTCGGCGAGCAGTTGCACGATCCCCTGGGGCTGGAAGGCGCGCCAGGTTCCAGCGCCGGGCTGGGGCTGCTGGCGTTCGAGACGGTGCTGGAAGAAGAGAAGCAACTGCGCAACGTGCGTGGACGCCTGGCGCTAGAGGAGGCCGAGGTCAGCGGTTACGAGATCCATGCCGGGGTCACCACGGGGCCTGCGCTGGAACTGCCGGCCGTGACTCTGGATGACGGTCGTTGCGACGGCGCGCGCAGCGACGATGGGCAGATTCTCGGTACCTACCTGCACGGCCTGTTCGAAGCGCCGGCGGCCTGCAGTGCGTTGCTGCGCTGGGCAGGGTTGCGCGAGGTGCAGGCGGTCGACTACCACGCCCTGCGCGAGCGCGACATCGAGCGCCTGGCCGATCTGGTGGAGCAGCATCTGGACACCGAGCACCTGCGCCAGCTTTGCGGGCTTTAGAGCGTCGGCGCCGGTATTGCGGCGCCGCTGTGGCTGTACCTCAATTCAAGGGTTTCCAAGCATGTTGCAACTGATCCTCGGCGGCGCCCGCTCCGGCAAGAGTCGCCTGGCTGAAAAGCTCGCCGGCGAGAGCGGCCTGGCCGTGACCTATATCGCTACCAGCCAGGCGCTGGACGGCGAAATGAACCAGCGCATTGAGCATCACCGCGAACGGCGTCCGGTCGAATGGGCATTGATCGAGGAACCCCTGGAGCTGGCGCGGGTGCTGCGTGAAGCTGCGAGCGCCGAACGCTGCCTGCTGGTGGATTGCCTGACCTTGTGGCTGACCAACCTGTTGCTGCTGGAGGATGCCGAGCGGCTCGCCAGTGAGCGCGAAGCGCTGTTGCAGTGCCTGGCGTCACTGCCGGGCGAAATCATTTTTGTCAGCAACGAGACCGGAATGGGTGTCGTGCCGCTGGGCGAATTGACTCGCCGTTATGTCGATGAAGCCGGTTGGCTGCATCAAGCCCTGGCCGAGCGTTGTCAGCGGGTAGTGCTGACGGTGGCCGGCCTGCCCCTGACTCTGAAAGGAACTGCGTTATGAATGACTTCTGGTGGCTGCGGCCGTGCAAGGCGCTCGACACTCAAGCCCTGGAGGCGGCGCAGTCGCGTCAGCAGCAATTGACCAAGCCCACGGGTTCGCTGGGGCAGCTGGAGCGGGTAGCGGTACAGCTGGCCGGCTTGCAGGGGCGGGTAAAGCCTGGCCTGGAGCAGCTGTGGATCGCGATTTTCGCCGGCGACCACGGGGTGGTGGCCGAGGGCGTTTCGGCTTATCCGCAGGAAGTCACCGGGCAGATGCTGCACAACTTCGTCACCGGCGGCGCGGCCATCAGTGTGTTGGCGCGACAGCTGCGGGCACACCTGGAAGTGGTCGACCTCGGCACGGTGACGCCCGGGCTGAACCTGCCTGGCGTGCGTCATTTGAATCTCGGGGCGGGTACCCGCAACTTCGTCGAGGGGCCGGCCATGACCCAGGCCCAGGGCGAGCAGGCCCTACAGGCCGGACGTGACAGTGTGCTGCGGGCTGTCGAGCAGGGCAGCGAGCTGTTTATCGGTGGTGAGATGGGCATTGGCAACACCACCGCGGCCAGTGCCGTGGCCTGTGCCTTGCTGGACATTCCGGTAGCGCTCCTGGCGGGGCCGGGCACTGGCCTGAATGTGGCGGGTGTCAGCCACAAGGCGCGGGTGATCGAGCGTGCCTTGAGCCTGCATGCGGCCCAGCGTGGCGATGCCGTGCAGACCTTGTTCAACCTTGGCGGTTTCGAAATTGCTGCGCTGGTGGGGGCGTACCTGGCCTGTGCCCAGGAAGGCGTGGCGGTGCTGGTCGACGGCTTCATTTGCAGCGTGGCGGCGCTGGTGGCGGTGCGGCTCAACCCCGGGTGCCGGCAGTGGTTGCTGTTCGGCCACCGTGGGGCCGAGCCGGGGCATCGGCATATCCTGCAAACCCTCGAGGCCGAGCCTTTGCTGGACCTCGGCCTGCGCCTGGGCGAGGGTAGCGGCGCGGCGCTGGCGGTGCCATTGCTGCGCCTGGCCTGCGACCTGCACGGGCAGATGGCGACTTTCGCCGAAGCGGCCGTGGCGGATCGCCCTGCATGACCTTGCGCCTGGACCTGCTGCGCCATGGTGAAACCGAGCTCGGTGGCGGCCTGCGCGGCAGCCTCGACGATGCCCTGACCGACGCCGGATGGCAGCAGATGCGTGCCGCGGTTGTCGGTCAGGGGCCCTGGGATCGGCTGGTGAGTTCGCCCTTGCAACGCTGCGCGCGTTTCGCCGAGGAACTGGGTGCGCGCCTGGCGCTGCCGGTGAGCCTGGACCCGGATCTGCAGGAACTGCATTTCGGCGCCTGGGAAGGGCAGAGCGCGGCGGCGCTGATGGCGACCGATGCTGAGGCGCTGGGGCAGTTCTGGGCCGATCCCTATGCCTTTACTCCGCCGCAGGGCGAGCCGGTGCTGGCGTTTTCCGAGCGGGTGCTGGGGGCGGTCGAACGTCTGCACCAGCGTCATGCCGGCGAGCGGGTGCTGCTGGTCAGCCATGGCGGAGTGATGCGCTTGTTGCTGGCCCGGGCCCGGGGTTTGCCGCGCGAGCAGCTGCTGAATGTCGAGGTCGCTCACGGTGCCTTGTTCGCCCTGACTGTCGAGGCTGGCCTGGCGTTGAGCGAAGGAGTCTGAGCATGCTGCCATTCTGGATCGCCCTGCAGTTTCTCAGCAGTTTTCCGGTGCGTTTGCCGGGCATGCCGTCGCCCGAGGAAATGGGCCGGTCATTGCTGTTCTATCCGCTGATCGGCCTGCTGTTCGGGCTGCTGCTCTGGGGCATGAACCAGTTGTTGATGGGCGCACCGTTGTTACTGCATGGGGCGCTGTTGCTGACGGTCTGGGTGCTGCTCAGTGGAGCCTTGCATCTGGATGGGCTGGCCGACAGCGCGGACGCTTGGCTGGGCGGCTTCGGCGATCGCGAGCGTACGTTGACGATCATGAAGGACCCGCGCAGCGGGCCGATCGCCGTGGTCACCCTGGGGCTGGTGTTGCTGCTCAAGTTCGCCGCGTTGGTAGCGCTGATCGAGCAGCAGGCCGGCGTTGCCTTGCTGCTGGCGCCGCTGATCGGTCGTGGTGCCTTGCTGGGGCTGTTCCTCTGCACGCCTTATGTACGCCCTGGTGGCCTTGGGCAGGCGCTGGCGAATCATCTGCCGCGTCCGGCCGGCAAGTGGGTGCTGGCGCTTACTGTGCTGGCGTGTGTAGTGCTCGGTGGTTATGACGCGGTGTGGGCGTTGCTGCTGGCGGGCGTGGTGTTTGTCGGCTTGCGCCAGCTGATGCTGCGTCGTCTGGGCGGCACCACCGGAGATACGGCGGGGGCTCTGCTGGAACTGCTGGAGGTGGCGGTCCTGGTGGGGTTGGCGTTGTTCTAGATAGGCGGGGCGTGGGTTTTATCCGCGCTCTGGGGCTTTGCAAATTTCTTGCATTCCATTAATCGCGGGTATATACACGCACCATGCTTCCTTCTCAATGTTTGTGCACCAACCTGCGTCGCGCCGCCCGTGGCGTCAGCAGGTTCTACGACGGCGCTCTCGACGGCTTCGGGATCAACGTTGCCCAGTATTCCTTGCTGAGCAACCTGCGGCGCCTGGACCAACCGAGCATTTCCAGCCTGGCCGAAGCGATGGGGCTGGATCGCAGCACCCTGGGCCGTAACCTGCGGGTGCTGGAAGGCGAGGGGCTGGTCCGGTTGTCCGAAGGCGAGGATCAACGCAATCGCATCGTCCAGCTGACCGAGGAAGGCCAGCAGCGATTGCTGGCGGCCTTGCCGGCCTGGGAGGCGGCGCAACAGCGTTTGATCGACCGTCTGGGTGCAGAGAAACGCGAAACCTTGCTGGCCTTGCTGAACGAACTGGCGTGAACGCCTTTTGTTCGATGATAAGCGGGTATATACCCGTAAATGGAGAATAACGATGACTTCGATGTGGCGTACCAGCGGTTGGGTTCTTCTCGGGAGTGCGCTGATCCTGGCCTTGTCCCTGGGGGTAAGACACGGTTTCGGTCTGTTTCTGCCGCCCATGAGCGCCGAGTTCGGCTGGGGGCGCGAGGTGTTTGCCTTTGCCATTGCCTTGCAGAACCTGATCTGGGGCCTGGCCCAGCCCTTCACCGGCGCCCTGGCCGACCGCTTCGGTGCGGCCAAGGTGGTGATGATCGGCGGCGTGCTGTACGCCGTGGGCCTGTTGTTCATGGGGTTGGCCGACTCGCCACTGTCGCTGTCATTGAGCGCCGGATTGCTGATCGGTATCGGCCTTTCGGGGACCTCGTTCTCGGTGATTCTCGGCGTGGTGGGGCGTGCACTGCCGGCGGAAAAACGCAGCATGGGCATGGGCATCGCCAGTGCGGCCGGTTCGTTCGGTCAGTTCGCCATGCTGCCGGGCACCCTGGGCTTGATCGGCTGGCTCGGCTGGTCGTCAGCGCTGCTGGTGTTGGGGTTGCTGGTGGCGTTGATCGTGCCGCTGGTGAGCATGCTCAAGGACAAGCCGCTGCCAAGCCTGGGCCATGAGCAGAGCCTTTCCGAGGCCTTGCGTGAAGCCTGCTCACATTCCGGGTTCTGGCTGCTGGCGTTCGGCTTTTTCGTCTGTGGTTTCCAGGTGGTATTCATCGGCGTGCATTTGCCGGCTTACCTGGTGGACCAGCATTTGCCGGCCACAGTGGGCACCACGGTGCTGGCGCTGATCGGCCTGTTCAATATCTTCGGGACCTACACCGCTGGCTGGCTGGGCGGACGCATGTCCAAGCCACGCTTGCTGACCGGCCTGTACCTGTTGCGCGCGGTGGTCATCGGCCTGTTCCTCTGGCTGCCGGTGACGCAACTCAGCGCATATCTGTTCGGCATGGCCATGGGCTTCCTGTGGCTGTCGACGGTGCCCCTGACCAATGGCACGGTGGCCACCTTGTTCGGGGTGCGCAACCTGTCCATGCTGGGCGGCATCGTGTTTCTGTTTCACCAGTTGGGCTCGTTCCTCGGCGGCTGGCTCGGCGGGGTGGTCTACGATCGAACCGGGAGTTATGACTTGATCTGGCAGGTGGCGATTCTCCTCAGTCTGCTGGCCGCGGCCTTGAACTGGCCGGTGCGCGAGCGTCCGGTCGCGCGTTTGCAGGCAAGCGTGGCATGAGCCGGGCTGGTCTGCGCTGGGTCGGCCTGGCGGTTGCTGCCTCGCTGTTGGCGTTGGCCTGGTGGGGCTGGCACCAGGGTGGGCTGGCGCTGATGCAGTTGGGCATGGGCGTCTGCTAGGAAGCGCTTGCTAGGGCGTCCGCCGGGCGAGTAGCTTCACCCTCTGACGGTACTTTCAAGGAGTTGAATATGTTGGCGCGCTGGCTTGCTGTTCCAGCTGTACTCATGGTGTTCGCAGGTTCGACCTGGGCGGACGAATGTCCGTCGCTGTTGCAGGGCTCGCTGCCCAAGCTACGCGCCAAGGAATCCATCGACCTGTGCCAGCGCTTTGCCGGCAAGCCGCTGGTGGTGGTCAATACCGCGAGCTTTTGCGGCTTTGCCCCGCAGTTCAAGGGGCTCGAAGCGCTGTACCAGCGTTACAAGGATCAGGGGCTGGAGCTGGTAGGCGTGCCGTCCAATGACTTCAAGCAGGAGTCCAAGGATGGCGCGGAAACGGCCAAGGTCTGTTATGTGAACTACGGCGTCACCTTCACCATGACCGAACCGCAGCAGGTCCGAGGCCCGGACGCGGTGCATCTGTTCAAGGTCCTGGCCGAGCAGAGCAGTGCGCCGAAGTGGAATTTCTACAAGTATGTGGTCGATCGCCAGGGCAAGGTGATCGCCAATTTCTCCAGCCTGACCAAGCCGGACAGTCCGGAACTGATCGAGGCGGTGGAACAGGCGCTGGCGTCCAAGCCTTGAGTGTTATCCGCGGTCAATAAAAAAGCCCCGGCATCCTTGGATGCGGGGGCTTTTTCGTTCAGGCCGTCAGGCTTCAGAAGCGGTAGGTTGCACCCACGCCAAAGCCGTTCGCGCTGTTCTCGTACTCGGAGCTGTAAGACTGGCCGAGCGTATTGTGGTTGTTGACCTTGACTTTCTCTTCCTTGAGGTAGGAGTAGGCCACGTCGATGGTCAGGTCTTCGGTTGGGCTCCAGCCGGCGCCAAGGCTGAAGATGGTCCGGTCACCGGTAGGAATGCGTGGCGAACGGTTGGTGTTGTTGGCTGGCGACTGGTCGAAGCTCAGGCCGGTACGCAGTACCCACTGCTTGTTCAACTGGTAGGAAGTACCGATGGCGTAGGCCCAGGTGTCGTGCCAGTTCTGCTCTTCCTTGATGCTGCTGAGCGCACCCGGGGCCAGAAGACCGCCGGCGCTGGCAGTTACACCTTCGTTTTGCACGGTGATGTCTTTCAGGCGGCTCCAGCGGGTCCAGGTCGCACCGGCATAGAGTTTCCAGGCATCGTTGAGGTCCTGGGTCACCGACAGGTCGGCCGATTCAGGGGTGGTGATGTCCAGCGAGGCATCGTAGCGAGCGCCACGCAGCAGAGCGCCTGGAGTACCGGCGCCTGGGCTGACTTCGGTGTGGCCTTCCAGCTTGTACTTGACCTTCGAGTGGTAGGTCAGGCCCACGCGGGTGGTGTCGGTTGCCTGGACCAGCAGCCCAATGTTGTAGCCGTAGCCAATGTCGTCACCCTTGATTTGCACACGGCCGTCGTTAGGCGAAAGAGGGGTGGTCAGTGCCGATTCCAGGGTGCCGGAGATACGGTTGATGGTCGGACCGAAACCGATCGACACCTTATCGTTGAAGGCGTAGCTGACGGTTGGCTGGAAGGTGATGACTTTAACTTCGCTCTTGCTGCCGAAGTTACGGCCCTGGAAGCCGTTTTCGTAGTCGGTGATCAGGCCGAATGGGGCATAGACACCCAGACCGAAGGCCCACTGATCGTCGATAGGCTTGACGTAGTAGCCCATCGGCACGGCAGTGAAAGGCACCATGTCGCCTTTGTTGGTGCCGCTACGGCTGCCGCTGGCATCGTTGATGTCGGTGGATGCATCAATGGCCGCGACGCCACCAGTGATTTGCTGGCGTTTCAGGCGCGACATACCGGCAGGGTTGCCAAAAACTGTGCTTGCATCGTCCGCAGCAGAGGATCGACCGGCGAAACCAGTACCCATGCCGCTGATGCTTTGTTCGTTCAGGGCAAAACCACTTGCGAAAAGTTGGGTGGATGCCATGGCAACGGCAAGGCTAAGACTGGTTTTGAGTATTACTTTTTTCATTATTAGAACTCCTGGTGATCACCGGAGCGAAAATTACCAACATTTCCTCCTCAGCGCTATAGCCTGTATGGCTTGAGATAGAGCGGTTTTGTAGGACAATCAGACCAAAATTGCCGTTGTTTGCACGAACTTGCAAAAAGTCCGATCAGCAGGCGACCTGATTCAGTGGTGCAACACAGGTTTGCCAGGCATCGGCAAAGTCCCGCAAGCGTCCTTGTGGCTGGAAGATCTGCTTCCAGATGCGAGCCATGCCGAGCAGGTCGCCGGCTTCGGGGAGCGGGGTGTTCTGCTCTTCTACCAGCAGCCAGGCGATGGCGGTGGCGTAACGCAGGTTGACGGTCAATTCCAAGTGCGGGCCGCTGAGGAATGCGTGCTGGCTGGCCAGGCCGCGAACCAGGCTGGCGCGTTCCGGATCCAGCGCCAGATAGTGGTCCCAGAGTGCCTGGTGGCGGGGTTCGGCGATGCGGTAGAGGCCGTGGCCCCTGCGGTCGTGCAGGGCGGAGCCGAGGGCGGATTGGCTGGCGGCGATGCCTAGCAGCAGTGATTCTGCGGTGCGACTGTGGTTGCCCAGATAGATCAGGGTCGGGCGGATCACGTAGCGGCACAGTTCGCTGGCGGCAATACCCATAAAGCCCTCGAAGCGTGAAAGTGGCCGGCGAGGCCTGATGGGGGAGCTTGGCAGCGGTGGATCGGTCAGACTCGCCGGAAGCGGATCATGCCGCTTGAGTTGAAGTGTAGTGTCATATCGTTGCTGTAAAGGACTGTTTTTAAAATATTTCCAGCTTCGAGTTATAACCGTTATATCGGATGGTGCTTTAGCCGACGGCGGAAAAACCGAAATAACAGGCAATAAAAAAGGTTCTTCACGGAATACCGGGAAAGACGCTCTTGATCTTCATGAAAAAGAATTCGCTATCCCGGTAACCGTAT